>NZ_JABWPQ010000018.1:0-128430 GCF_013366255.1 Pseudoalteromonas sp. McH1-7
ATCAACATAGTGCTGCACTGGTAGGAGGCGGTTTACCCGCCGAGCTGTTAGGTCTATCAAACAAAAAGAATAAAACAGTCTACTCTGTAACATCGCGAGCTAAACTCGCTCCCACCACGACATCAACAAAATACTGCACTGTGGTAGGAGGGGGTTTACCCGCCGAGCCGTTGTGCTTGCCAAACAAAAAGAATAAAGAAGCCTACATGCGTTTACCCCTAAGAGCTACGAAGCGTAGCCTCGCTCTCATTGCGTGTATCTGAAAGCAGAACATCCTACTTCGTAGCAAGCAAGAGCATCATTAAAGGTTGATTAACAGCATCCATCCATGGTTCTAATCGACATAAGTATATCCATGTACGTCAAATCCACTGCAGGGATGCAGCGGGTTTTTTGCTTTATCGCTCATTTGTATGACATTGGACTCATAAATGAAGCTTTCTAGTAGCAAAGCAGCTTGTTCGACTACCCTTTGCTTTGGATCTTAGCTATGATTTCTCTTTTTCCTCATTACTTAATACAAAATGACAGAACTCTACCATTGGTTTGATCTTTTAGGGGTAATGGTCTTTGCCATATCAGGAACGCTAATTGCGCATAACAAGCATATGGATGGCTTTGGAGTGATTGTTCTTGCTGCTGCAACAGGTATTGGCGGTGGCACTATCAGGGATTTAATTTTAGACCAACCCGTTTTTTGGCTACATGATACTAGTTATATATACGCCATATTGTGCGCGGTTCTTATCAGCATCTTTTGGCTTAACCGACACGAAAATATTCCGCGCACCTTACTGCAAATTGCCGATGCAATAGGACTTGCATTTTTTGCTGTAATGGGGGTTCAAAAAGCGCTAAGTATAGGTATGCCTGATATGACAGCAATCATTATGGGGGTATTAACGGGCTGCTTTGGCGGAGTGATCCGCGATGTATTGGCCAGAGAAATTCCACTGTTATTAAAAGGTGAGTTATACGCTATTACCTGTATTTTTGGAGGGATAGTCTATACTCAAACTATTAAACTGGGTTTAGCAACAGAGTATGTGATGCTTTTATCTATGGCGTCGACACTATTCTTACGTCTTGCTGCAATGAGATACAATTTGGTTTTGCACGTTTTTAAATATCCAAACTAATTATTAGGAGACATGGATGTCTTTAGCAAAAGTGTTCACACGCGCACAAGTTGGGATCACAGCACCAGAGGTCATTGTTGAAGTTCACTTAAGCAATGGTTTACCTGCTTTCAATATAGTGGGCTTGCCAGAGGCATCGGTTAAGGAAGCAAAAGAGCGAGTCCGAAGTGCGATGGCAAATACTGGTTTTTTGTTTCCTGAGCAAAGAATCACTGTGAATCTAGCGCCAGCTGACTTACCTAAAGAGGGTGGACGATTTGACTTAGCGATAGCTGTGGGAATTTTAGTCGCTTCAGGTCAGCTAGATAGTCAATCTGTAATCGATAAAGAGTTCTACGGTGAACTTGCATTGAATGGTGAATTGAGAGAGATAACGGCAATTCTGCCTTCAGTAATGGCAGCAGCAACAAAAAGCAGAGCGTGCTACTTACCTCTTGCTAACGATGTTGTTGCGAGCTTAGCTTCTGCTGCCATTCGTGTGCCGCTAGATAATTTAAAAATGGCTTGGTCGCATTTAAGCGGCCAATCACCATTGGAAATTAACCAGAAATATCATATCGTGCAACAGTTACCTCAAGATATTGATTCTGCAATAGATATGGCAGAAGTCAAAGGTCAAGAAGGGGCAAAAAGAGTACTAGAAATTGCAGCAGCGGGTGGTCACAACGTCCTTTTTTTAGGGCCTCCCGGTACAGGAAAGTCGATGCTAGCACAACGACTACCGACCATAATGCCAAAAATGACGGATCAGCAAGCACTAGAAACGGCATCAATTTATTCTATTTTAGGAAAACCAATCAACCAATCTAACTGGAAAATGCGTCCATTTAGAGCTCCCCATCATACCTGCTCTGCAGTTGCATTAGTCGGAGGTTCATCAAACCCTAAACCGGGAGAGATCTCATTATCTAATAATGGAGTACTGTTCTTGGACGAGCTTCCAGAGTTTGACCGTAAAGTGTTAGACTCGTTGAGAGAACCGATGGAAACTGGAACAGTCACGATTTCGCGTGCTGCTCGGCAAGTTGATTATCCCGCGAACTTTCAACTCATCGCAGCATTGAACCCAAGTCCTACCGGTTGTTATACAGACAAAAGAAGCTCTCCTGATCAAGTGTTACGATATCTGTCTAAGATTTCAGGTCCCTTTCTAGATAGGATTGATTTACAGATAGAATTACCTCGACTAAAAACTGAAGAATTACAAAATCAATGTGATAGTGAGCCAAGTTCGTCAATAAGGCAGAGAGTCGAGAAAGCTTACCAACTTGCATTACAAAGACAGGGAAAGTGTAATGATCAGTTAGGAGTAAAAGAGCTAAACAAAGTTTGCTACCTTGCTGAAGCGGAGCGTGCTTTTTTAGCTAAGGCCGCTGAAAAGCTACAGTTATCACCTCGCTCCTATCACCGAATAATCAAAGTCGCTAGAACCATTGCAGATTTGAGCTGC
This sequence comes from Pseudoalteromonas sp. McH1-7, assembly GCF_013366255.1. NCBI lineage: Bacteria > Pseudomonadati > Pseudomonadota > Gammaproteobacteria > Alteromonadales > Pseudoalteromonadaceae > Pseudoalteromonas > Pseudoalteromonas sp. McH1-7. The sequence goes on from NZ_JABWPQ010000018.1 coordinate 2,590, forward strand.
GTCACTGATATTGGTTTGGTACATCTAAAGGAGGCGCTAAGTTATCGCGCTTTAGAGCGGTTATTGGGTCAACTGACCAGATATTAGGTTGAGAGCATATAACCTTTGCCACGCACAGTGACGATACGCTTTTGTTCTTTTTCGTCCCCGAGCTTTTTACGTAGCCGACCTACTAGAACATCAACAGTTCTGTCGCTAGGGCTCCAATCTGGTTGCCCTATATCTTCAGATATACGCTCCCGAGACGTGGCTCTTCCTGCATTAGAGATCAGGCAGATAAGCACTTTATGCTCAGCTTCAGTTAGGCGCGATTCAGTACCGTGTTGATTAATCAGAGTGCGGTTATCGGGGTGTAGCTTGAAGTCTGCATATTCAATGAATTCTTCGGATTCGTCATCTTTACTACCTACAAGCCGTTTATAAAGTGCGCGCATACGCAGCTCTAGTTCTAACGCATCCACAGGCTTACAAACGTAATCGTCAGCCCCTTGAGCAAGACCTGCTATTCTGTCTGCTTGAGAATCGCGGCTAGAAAGCATAATAACGCCTAGATCTGACAGTGTATTAATTTCTTTTGCTAGTTGAAGACCGTCCGTTGCGGGCAAGACGACATCAACAATAGCAAGAGCAAATGGGTTTTGTGTCTGTTTTTGTATAAGCTCAAGCGCTGCTGCACCAGTATTATCTACAGTGATACTAAATTCGGTATCATCAAAGTGGCTACATAGTCGCTTTGCTAAGAGTTCATCATCTTCAACTAATAAAACCTTTATGCTCATGTTTTCACTGTTAATTGTTGTTTAATTGTCGTTAATATAGCACTGAGGAATCGCTGCTTGGAAGTAGACGAAACGAATTCTTACAACTCTATATATTGGGCACGTTACCCCGCCTTTCTTGAACAATCAAGAGAGATAGCCCTTATATTATTAAATTATATACAATGATGGTGCTATTTGCCGCTTACATAATCAAAAAGCGGTGCCAAAGACACCGCCGTAAAACAAATTTATTTACCGTACAGGTGTTGCCACCACTGCGGCTCATTTTTAAGATGTTTATCAAAATACGCTAGCATGGTATCCCACCAGTGGAAGCGTTTATCGCGAGCGAATATTTGGTGATCTGCTCCTTTGTATTCCACTAACTCAACATCTTGGCCGAGTATTTTAAGCGCAGTATACATATTATGACTTTCACCCGGTGGCACATTTGTATCTGCATCACCATGGATAAGTAATAACGGTGTTGTTACCTTATTTGCATTAAAAACAGGGCTATGCTGTGAATAAAGTGTTGGATTATTCCAAGGGAAGCTTCCCTTTGATGCTTCGCCTGAATATAAATAGCCCCACCAGCCTTGTCCCCAGTAAGAGGTAATATTTGAAATACCAGCGTGTGAGATAGAGGCTGAGAATAAATTGGTTTTGGTGGTTAGTAGCATTGTCATAAAGCCACCATAAGATGCGCCGAGGTTACCCAAGCGTTTATCATCAACAAAAGGATAAGCTTTTACGAACTCTTTAGTTCCCATGATGATGTCATTTGCAGTATGTTCACCCCATGCGTTGACGTGTTCGGCTGAGAATTTTTGCCCAAACCCGGTTGCACCTGTTGGTTGTAGTACGTAGACAACATAGCCTTTGGCTGCCCATAAATTAAATGGGTAGCGTCCAGAGAAGCCTCTAGTAACAGGAGATGTGCCACCATAATAGTATACAAGTGCAGGGTACTTTTTAGATTTATCTAAATCATGAGGCAAATAAACACGACCTTTTATCTCCACACCTTCTTTGTTTGTGAAGTTAAACTCTTCTAGGTTCGCTATTTCAGCACCCTTATAAGCGATACCTTTTGAGTCCCAGAGTGTTTTTGAGCGGTTATCTGAGACGTGTATAGTTTTCAGCTGTTGTGGTGTTGAGACCGTCGTGCCAGTAAATAATACTTGAGCATGACGTTCATCTGATACAGCATATTTTTCAACGACATCTAGTCCTGTGTTTATTCTTTTGAATTTATTTTTGCTCTCGTCAAACAAGAAAAGTTGCTGGCGGTCTTCATCAGTCGCTTTTAGTACAACATCACCATTATTCAGTACGGTAAAGTTACTGATCGCAGGGTCAAAGTTTTTACTCAATGCTTTAACGTTTTGCCCGCTTCGATCCATGAGATAGAGCTGACCATCGTAATTGTTCGCTAGCATACCTTCTGGTAAGTTTCTACCTGCTCCGTTTGCAAAATCGGGGCCTGCGGTAACATAGATCCCCTCTTTTGTATATTGTGCATTATTGAACGTTCGATATTGACCAATCACTTTTTGCTGATAGTTTGATAAATCAATTTCTATCAGCTCAGTCAGCATATGTGGTGGCTGAGCATAATCTTGCTGATGACGAGTTGCGAGAATTGTGTTCGCTTTAGCATCAAAGTCAGCTAGCTGATGGCTTTGTGTGCCGACAGTAACAGGGTTAAGCAGACCGCTAGTAATATCTAGTAAGAATATTTGTGATTGAGTGCGAGCATATGACCAGCGGTCTTCTAGACCTTGATAGTGTTTGGTCAACTTGCCTTCTTCTTTGCCACTGTTGGTCCATTCAAAAATGAGTGTATTTTCGTCGAAGAAGGTTATGCTATTTGCGCCATTTAGTTGGCTGGCAACCTGAGTCCTTTTAGTTGTCTTTAAGTCAAAGATATACGCTTTATTATCAGATAAGTAGGTAAGCTTTTCACTGTCGTCACGCCAAGCAAAATTAGCGGCATTCATACCATCAAAGTGATATAAGGCCTCACCATCTTCATTATATAAAGTGGTTTCTGTAATCGCAGAGTTACCTTTTTCATCGTTATAACGACGCATCGTTGTGATGTAATATTCTCCATTTGGAGATAATGAAATTGCGCTTACAGTAGGTGCATCGAAAAGCTGCTTAGCTGAAAGTGCTTTAGTCTGCTTGTCGGTTAGAGTAATGGAGTCATGGTCAGCTTTACCTTCAAAACTAATGTCTACCTTGTTCCAATCGTTCACTTGCTCCGCAACCACAAGGACTTGATGATCTCCTTTGGCAACATCCAGTTGGATTTCGCTAATGCCACTCACGGCTTCACCATTTAAAAAGACCTTGGCTTTCTCAATACCCTCGAGCTTTAGTTTGCCAGATACAAAGCGCTCAGTCGTGAAGTTAAACTTTAGCGCTTGTAAACCAGGTATCGTTAACTTTGATATTTTATTTAATGGCTGCCACTTGCTCTGCTGATTAAAGAGCATTATTTGGTTTGTATTTTTTTGTAGAGTAGGCAATAAATTGTCGATAATCGCATCGCGGTGTGCGGTGTCGGCAGGCTTAATTGTCGAGTTGATTGCAATCGGCCCCAAAAATTGTATTTTCGATTCATCTAATGGGCTTGCGGATAGTTGTGTTGAAACTGCCGTAAATAGTAGAGTAACGGCTGTATGTAATTTCATTTATTTGCGCCTAATGTAGGTAATTAGATGATAAAACTATATCATAGTATTTTAACTCGGTTGTATTGCTGCGATAGACGTCCTAAATTTAAGATTTGGCGTCAATAAAGCTGGCGAGCTCTCATTTAATTGTTTGATCGAGCATACCGCGCCCCCATACTTATGTTTTAAATTAAGAGGAGTACATACTTGACCCTACTTTTAACCTATATGTTTTTGGCGATAGCTATTTCGTTTATTTGCTCGGTGATGGAAGCCGTATTGCTAAGTATTACGCCAAGCCATATCGGGATACTTAGACAAGACAATGGTGGGTTAGCCGATCGTGTACAAACGCTCAAAGATAATATAGATCAGCCACTTTCTGCGATCCTAACACTTAATACCGTTGCCCATACTGCTGGTGCAGCTGGGGTTGGGGCGCAAGCTGCTGTGGTATTTTCAGATGCAGCTGTTGGTATTGCATCTGCAATCATGACATTGCTCGTCTTAGTACTATCCGAAATTATTCCAAAAACTTTAGGGGCGACTTATTGGCGTGCTTTAACGCCTGTAGTGTCCAGTATGCTGGTATGGTTAGTGCGGGTGCTTAAACCGTTTGTATGGATGTCTGATCAGTTAACCAAAGTAATAGGCCGAAAAGAAGATGAAGCGCATTATATTCGTCAAGAAATAGAAGCGATGGCTGAAATTGGTTCTGAAGCAGGTGCTTTACACCAAGATGAGACCGAGACTATCCGAAGCCTGCTACGTTTTCGCCATGCACGACTTGAAAGTATTATGACCCCAAGAACAGTGTTGTTCAAAGTCCACAAAGATATGACGGTTCATGGATACTTATCAGAGCATGGTTCGGTTGCATTTTCTCGAGTCTTGGTATTTGATAAAAACACCGATGATATTATCGGTTTTGTTCATAAGAATGACATCATGCTTGCCTATCACCGTTTAGGGGAAGAATATAAAATTGGTAAGCTTTCTCGTCCGCTATACACTGTACCTGAAACTCTAGCAGCTCCTGAGTTATTTAAGGCGCTGCTCTCGAAGCGCTTACATATTGCATTAGTGGTTGATGAATACGGAGATGTACAAGGTATTGTCACCCTAGAGGACTTACTCGAATCCCTAATGGGGATGGACATTGTCGATGAAAGGGAACAAACGACTAATATGCAGGCGGCTGCAAAACAAAAGTGGCGAGAGCGTGTAGACAATCATGATAACCTGATTGAGGATATTGATGAGACTGAAGCGCTTGAGCATCTGGAAGCGGAAAAAATCGCAGAGCAGCCCGAACAGCCTGAGGTTAAGGGTTCGAATTAATCATACGCTGCCAAGAATGAATCCAGCTTATGAGTTCATCTAATGGTTTTGGCTTGCTGATTAAAAAGCCTTGCATCAACAGGCTATGTTTATAACGATCAAGGTATTGTAGCTCTTCAATGCGCTCAATACCTTCGGCAACTATATCAAGCTGTTGATTCTGCGCTATGTCTATAAGGCTGTCGATGAGAACTTGCGAAAATCTATCTGACTCGACATGGGTGATCAAAGAGCGATCGATTTTTATCTCAGTAAAGGGTAAAGACTTTAACTGCTGGATATTGGTAAAGCCCGTACCAAAATCGTCCAATGAAATGTCAAAACCACGGATCCGTAATCGATTCATTGTTTCCAATTGAATTGACTGATTCATTGGCTGGTTTTCGGTGATTTCTAAAATAATATCACTCGGTTTTAAGCGGTTGATTTCCAATATTAATGCAAGTTTATCTGGGCAGCTTAGATCATTGAGCTGAACTGGTGATAAATTGAATGCCAGTTTAATTGGGTAATTTAGCTCTGACTTGATGGCTTTAAACTCATTGGTTGCTTTTTCAAATAATTGAAAGGTGATGATATTAATTAGGTCAGTGTCTTCTGCTACCCCGATGAAGTGATCCGGTAATATGACTTTGGTCGCACTTTTTGACACTATGCGTGCCAGCACTTCAACACTCTTAATTTTCTTATCACCCCGGTTCACTTTAGGCTGATAATACGGCGTTATTTCATTGTGGCTGATTGCATGAAGTAATTGACCCTCAGTAACTTTTTCAATGCTATTGCGTTTAACGGTTGTATAGGTTGACATTTTTTTCAGCATGCGTTCGACATCGATTAGCTGTATTGGCTTGGTTATATTACCGATGAGGTGTGCATTTGATTGGCGGGCTAGGTTTGTTGCTAGGTCAATTATCTTTTCATTCATTTCAGAAATAATAATAATACCACCAGAAAACTTCAGTTCTCCGAGCTTGTGTATAAACTCCATGCCATCCATCTCAGGCATATTGAGATCGGTGAAAACGGCATCAAACTGGTGAGGAGTTTGCCGAACTTTTTCAAGGGCATTGATCGCGCTTGAACAGGTGGTGACATGCTCAATACCTAACTCTGTCATAATGGCCTGCATCACAACGAGTATTGCTGGAGAATCATCTACTACCATTATCCGATTTTTTGCTAATGACATTAACAATTCCTTCGTATACCGAACCTTCTTAAAGCTTAGTACAAATATTCCAAAGTGCTTAAATTCGCGCATTCTTAACGACATGACTTTTACTCAACTTTTAATCCCATTATCGAATTTTGCATTGATTTTTCTAACCTAGTAACGGTAAAGACATTGTGCAATGCCTAGTTTTAGTGATAATACTGCAAACGATTTTTGGGTTTGGATATGAATAGAGTCGAATTATCGCTAGCCGAGAAGGCTGTATCTATATTTTTTAATCAACAGCAGGTTGTACAAATATTTGTTGAGCAGCAAGCGATTGCTTTTGAGGAGCATGGAGGTTACGTCAGTGCGTCAGTTGAAGGTCAAGCCTTAGCTGTACGTACAGAGCAACTTCCACAAGGGCTTTTGGGTATTATTGTTAACGACTCCGATACTCAGTGGGTAGAGGTAAGCAACGAGACACCCAAAGAAAAACGCAGCCTTTTTGGTTTAGCTGCTCTGGGGCTTAAGCTATTTAAAAGTGCAAAAGTGGTTAAAGCTGCTCTAGCTGGAGCGTCTGTGGCTGGTTATGCTTGGCTATTTTCATGGCAATTTGCACTTATGCTCGTAGCCTGTTTGGTTGTGCACGAATATGGTCATGTTAGAGCGATGCGCTATTTTGGTATCAAGACAAAAGGGATTTATCTAATTCCATTTGTCGGCGGTCTTGCGGTGAGCGATGATAAAATAGTGACACGTTGGCAAGATGTAGTGATCTCTTTGATGGGGCCTGCTTTTGGATTAATTACCTCAATTTTAGGTGTCGTGCTCTATTACGCGACAGAAATGGAAATATTCGCAGGCGTCGCGGTATTGAGCGCATTGCTCAACTTATTTAACTTATTACCCATTTTGCCACTGGACGGTGGCCATGTACTTAAGAGCATTAGTTTTTCGATGCGCTCTTGGGTGGGACTATTAGCATGTATGGCTGGTGTGATGCTGGGCCTTTGGATCAGCTATACATTTGGATTGATATTGCTCGTTATCTTTATTTTGGTTGGGAGTTTTGAAATCTTGCTGGAATGGCGAGGGCGTCACCACAGTCACTTAATACCATTAGATAGATATGGTCAGGTGGTCAGTGCCCTAATGTACGTGTTGGTGGTATGTGGGCATGTTGCTGTAATGATGCACTTTGCTGATTCTGACAATCCAATTCTGAGTTTGCCGATGAAGATTTTATCCAGCTAAAATAACTAATAAGGCGCGTAAAGCGCCTTATTACAATGGTAGCAATAAGAGCGCAGTGATGATTGTGCCTGTTACCAATAACTGTACTAAACAAAAACCCATAATATCTTTGGCTTTGAGCCCCGCAATGGCAAGTACAGGCAGTGCCCAAAAAGGCTGGATAAGGTTAGTCCAAGCGTCTCCCCAAGCGACAGCCATTGCGACTCTGGATATGTCTGCATTTAGCGCTTCAGCCGCAGGAATAATGATTGGAGCTTGTACAGCCCATTGACCACCACCAGAAGGCACAAAGATATTAACCAGACCAGCACTTAAAAAACTCCAAACAGGCAGTGTCCATTGACTACTTATAGATACGAAGCCTTGTGATATTTGTTGTGCAAGACCAGTATCGATCATAATCGCCATGATCCCAGCATAAAACGGAAACTGAATGACAATCCCTGCACCACCTTGGATTGCTTGTTGCAGGCTGGCTAAGATATTAGCTGGGGTTTTGTGTAGCATCATGGCTAAGAACAAAAAGAGAGCGATAACGGTATTGAGAGTGAGTGTCCCTCCGTTGAAAATGAAAGTGTAGGCCAAATAAAAAATACCTAGCATTCCGCTCAATATTCCTATCCATGCAGCATTTTCTAATTGAGATGCTGGGGTATCGTGATGACTAATTTGCGGGGAGTCATCGTGTAGCTTTGTTTTATCTATGATAATGGCTTCGTTATCTTTTGGTAGCATGAACTTATTTAAAAGCGGCAAAACAATAAAGATACACAATGTCATCAATAGGTTAAATGGTGAAAAGATAGTTTCGGTGGTGGCAATAACACCTATGCTCTGCTCACTAAAGTGCCCAGGTGTCGCGATGGTTAGCGGAATTGAGCCTGCTAACCCCGCATGCCATACAATAAAACCTGAGTATGCGCTAGCCACTAAGAGGCGATAGTCTACTCTTACGTGCTTTGCGATGGCCTTAGCAAATAAAGCACCGACCACAAGGCCAAACCCCCAGTTAAGCCAGCTAGCACTCATAGCGACGAGCGTCGTTAACATAATAGCTTGAGACGGGGTCTGGGCTATTCGAGCTAACTTATCTAACAGCTTAGCCACAGGGGGGGTGATTGCGAGCATATGGCCACATAACAGAACCAGTAACATTTGCATGGCAAAAGTAAGTAGCTTCCAAAAACCATTGCCCCATGCTTCTATGATTAAGATAGGAGTGCTAGGTGTAAACGCAAAGGCCAGTAGCATCACCGAAAAAGTGAGCAAAAGTACAATAACAAATGGATCTGGAAGGTACTTATCGACTAATTTAGTGAGTGGGGTGGTAAACTTGCTCAGCATAGGACATCCTGTTTTCATTATTGTTCTTTGCAAATCATAAAGATTGAGCTGCGAAGCACAATATAGCTAAACTTTAAGCTAAAAGTTAGTGGTTTAGGCGAACTTTTAGTAAATAGAAAATGGTTGGTTTGCTTTATTTTAAATAAAATCAAAAGGTTAAGTTTGGCACGAAACCTGATACATCAAAATAAAGACTTAAAGTAACTAAGAGAGGTAACTATGTCTGGACAAGGTTCTGGTGGTAATGTCATCGCTGCGCTTTGTAACATATTTTTCCCTGGCCTTGGCCAGTTGGTTCAAGGGCGAATTTTATCTGCCCTGATTTTCGCTATCATTGTATTCGGTGGCTATGCGTTATGGTTTCTTCTCATCCCAGCCATTGTTGCTGGAATATTCCATATTTGGGCTATTATTGATGCAGCAAAATATACGCCCCCTCGGTATTGATGGCTAGACCAGTAGGAATAGCCAACCTGAAAGCGTGACAACGCTTAGCATAGTAGACAGCACTACGGTGGCGGCAAGCGTCGCCGCTTGACTGTCTAGCTGACGCGCAACAAGATAAGCATTTACACCCAGTGGAGAGGCGCTCATTAATGTGATGACTTGCACCTGTTGCGTCGGTAGTTCTAGATAAATTGCAAACAAGTAAACGCATGCGGGTAACAGAACCAGTTTTACACTACTTAACCATAGCGCCCCCTTCAGATGTCCTTTTATCCCATATTGCAGCAAACTCGCGCCGAGAATAAATAAAGCACCTGGAATGGCGGGTTTAGCCAGCCAGCTTAAACTTTCCATCAACAAGCTTGGTGGTTCGACACCAGCTATGTTTAGTACTAATCCAGAAGTAATACTGATAACTATCGGGTTGAGTAATAAAGGTTTAACGATCCCTATAAGAGCTTGATTTTTAGCGGCCAGAGAAAAAGTCATAAAAAACAGCATCAGACTGTGAAAAGTAATGATCATAAAAACCATTGCACCAGCTTGCTTACCGAGCGCCATCAAAATAACTGGCAGTCCCACTAACACCGTATTTGAGTAGGTTCCTCCCAAAGCCTTTGTTGCACAATCGGCCTTAGGAAATTTACGCCCCCTAAAAAGTAGTAAATATAGCGCGAGGTAAGTCAGCGCCACAGGTAAGTAAAATGACAGTAGTAAGGAGCCGGCCGCTAAATTACTTAAATCGGCTTGTATCATACTGCTAAATAGCAGAACAGGAATACACAAGTTAAAAATGAAGGCACGCAAGCCATCAAGTTGTTTAATGGGAATAAAGCCAACTTTGGCGCTGACATACCCAGATAACACAATAAAAATAAGGGGAAATAAAATCTCAAAAGGTGACATGCGCAAACCAAATATAATTAAGCTAGGCGCAATTCTATCAATGAATGCTTAGCGGGTACTACTGGGGTATAATGCAAAGGTGTATTTTTTAGCAAATAGTAACAATGGAATACCAATTTATTCGTGATCCACTTTCAGGCTTTCGTGCTCGCTTTAATGATGAACATGCTTTAATCGGCCGATGGTTGTCTGAAGAACTTGATCATAACAGTGTAAGAGCATTAATTTCTCAATTAGAAGTGCTCTCTTTTCAAAAGGAAGAGCTTATTCTCACAGGTAAAGAAATTCGCGCGACTTTTACCCCACAAGAAGCCTTGTTTGAAAGTCACGCGTTGTTTCATGAAAGTGAGGACGTGATGCAGTATCAAGAAGATGCGTTAGCGTTAGATGAATCAGGTATGATGGCCATTTGCGGTTACGAAGATTTTATGCCAATGCTGAAGGAGTGGGCTGAGTTTATACGAGCAAAATGAGTGTTAGTACATAATGTTTTCGTACATCTGATTTTGCTCATCGCATTTTATTTATTCTGCAAGGTTCAGCTTATTTAGGTGTGCCGTAAAGTTGCTCTGCCCTATTGAACAAGACCCAAGAGGTTAATATGTATTTGTCGTTGGAAATGGGAATGTTGCCTCTGTGAGTATGAGTAAAGTACCCAGGAGCGATAACCATTGAACCCTTTACTGGTGCAATTTTACGTTGCTGATAATAAAATTCAGTCTCACCACCTTCCTCTACATCATTAAGGTAAAACATAAATAATAGTACTCTGTGTAAAGCCTCATTATGGTCGTGTTGAGGATAAACTTCGCTGTGCCAATAAGGGTAGCCGCCTTTATTTATTTGATATCGTTGTGCTTGAATTGCACCTAAACGAAACAGCTGCTGAGTGAGCACGGGGAGTTGTGGCTTGCCGACTTCTTCAAAGTTATCCACAGTTACATCGACAGGTTCCCCTGTTTTTGGATGGTACACTTTAAGCCCGAACGCACCAATGATCATAAAAAAGTGTTCTTCAAGGTATTCAAATAAGTGCTTTGCTGTAACCTGTTGAATGTACTGTAACTGTTTGGCATAGTCAGGATAAGAATTTAAATAGAGATCTTGACTCACCTTTTTGTTCAAATCCACACCACCAGATGTGGTTCCTTGCTGTAAGTGTGGGCTGCGATCAAAGGTCTGAATAAATTCATCACAAAAGTCTGAACTGAGTGCGTTATCATAAACGCGAATAAAATCACTCATGTTTTTCCCTAGTTTTTATTGGAGTTATCATGTTGTCTGAAAAACTTATGCCGCGTTTTTGTGACACCGACGTGCTTGGACATATTAACAATACCGTACTACCCGTATGGTTTGAAGCTGCGCGCACACCTATTTTCAAAATATTTACACCTGATTTAAATCCCAAAGCATGGAAGTTAATCGTAGCGAAGATAGAAGTAACCTTTAAAGGCGAGCTATTTTATGGTCAAGAGGTGGAGATAAAGACCGTGATTGAGCGTGTTGGCAATAGCTCCTTTGTGATATTACAGCAAGCTTGGCAGCACCAAGAGTGCTGCGCTGAAGGTAGAACAACTATGGTTCGATATGACTTTGCTACAAAGTCTTCAAAATCACTTAGTCAACAAGAGCGAGAGTCGTTAGCTCACTTTATGGTTTAAGCCCTTTAAACTGGTGACCTATGGCTGCGGAGATGCAGGGCTTAACAGTATATGTATAACCATATTTAGCTGTGCTGTTTGGCATGATCTCCAATATTTCATAATCGTTTAGCTCGACTATGTTACTCCCTTCGGTATGTTCGCAACGCGAACTACCGTCGGATTCAAAACGAAAGATAAAATAGGCGAGAATTTGGTTGAGCACCTCATCATAGTTTTGACTAGCATCTGACTTATCTGTTTCTGAACCATTGTTAATAGAAACTGAGAGCGACGTTGACTCACTAGTTTGTGTTTCTGGTGGCGTTGTTTGAAGCTCATTCAGCTCAGTTGACGCTGCTTTTATATCCGTCGTGAGAGACTCGGCTGCTTCTGGTACAGTTCCTCGCGCCTCAAAGGTAATGCCATTTTCATCGATTTTAAAATCAGATGAAAGCTCTCCAATGGTGTTTGAAGCTCCTGACTTTGTTATACCTAGCACCAAAAAAGCAAGTAGAACAAAACACATGATAAGCCGAATGATTGCGGTAGTCGCAGGGAATCGATAGTGGGTTTCATGCCAAAATGGCTTGATACGAAGTGGCTTTAGTAAGAATAGCAGCACCACATAGAAGGTCATTAAAAGCTGCGTCAGTATCAACAAGAAAGTGCTAGTAATAAAAAACCATGTTGGTAATGACAGTAAAACACTGAGGTTATGGGTATAAGGAAAGTTATCGGTACTGACTCCAGTTAAATCATTTATCCTGCCGTCTGCTTGGACCAGAACAAAATTGGCGATTAAGGCGTAAAACAACAGAATTAATGTTTTACCAGGAATGCTTTCCCAAAATGTGATGATGCGGGGCCAAAATTCGTAACACAACGCAATAACTGTGGTGATTAAAATCAAACACGCGGTAAAAATATGATCTTCGGGTTGTGTAACACTGAAGAGGAAAATAAGGAAGCTAATTAAGTAGTATCGCTGAGCGAGTGTTAGGCTTTGCCAAAATTGCTGAAAACCAAAGCGTAATTTAGCTAAGTAGGCGGTAAAATTTTTGGGTGCAAGAAGTTGGTGCATAATAAGCAAGTTTATAATTATTATGCACCAATAATAGAGATTTTTAGAAATTATGACAATAAAGGTTTTAGGTACTTTCCGGTATGAGAACCTGCAAAGTTTGCCACTGTCTCAGGCGTTCCGGATACCAATATTTGTCCGCCTCCAGCTCCTCCTTCAGGACCTAAATCTACAATCCAATCCGCGGTTTTGATGACATCTAGGTTATGCTCGATTACAAGTACTGTATTGCCATGGTCACGCAGACGGTGGAGCACGGCAAGTAGTTGTTGTATGTCATGAAAGTGCAACCCAGTTGTCGGCTCGTCGAGAATGTAGAGTGTTTTACCTGTATCTCGTTTTGATAACTCCCGCGCAAGCTTAACCCGCTGTGCTTCGCCTCCAGACAAAGTTGTTGCGGCTTGCCCTAAACGAATGTAAGAAAGGCCAACATCCATTAACGTTTGCAGTTTGCGGTTAATTGCTGGGATTTTATCAAAAAATGCTCTGGCATCTTCAACAGTCATCTCTAGTACTTCGTGGATGTTTTTACCTTTATAAAGCACCTCAAGTGTTTCACGGTTATAACGTTTGCCTGCACATACATCACAAGGTACATAAACATCCGGCAAAAAGTGCATTTCTACTTTAATGACACCATCGCCTTGGCAAGCTTCACAACGACCACCTTTGACATTGAAACTGAAGCGACCTACTTTGTAGCCACGTGAACGCGCTTCTTGGGTCGCTGCAAATAGTTCACGGATGGCGGTAAAAATACCGGTATAAGTTGCAGGGTTAGACCTTGGAGTACGGCCTATAGGGCTTTGATCAATATCGATGACTTTATCAAAATGCTCAAGACCCTGGATTGACTCGTAGGGGGCCGCTTCTTGGGTCGTTGCGCCATTCAATTCTTGGTGAGCAAGCTTAAATAGGGTGTCATTGATTAAAGTGGATTTACCTGAACCTGACACTCCCGTAATACAGGTCATTAAACCAACTGGAACGCTCAAGTTAACATTCTTAAGGTTATTGCCAGTTGCACCTTTCAACTCTAACCATTTGTCATCGCTGAGGTGTCGTTGCGCTGGTACTTCTATGCGTTTTTCACCACTGAGATATTGCCCAGTGAGTGAGTCTTTACTCTGCATTATGTCATCGCGATTACCCTCAGCGACAACATAGCCACCATGAACACCTGCACCTGGCCCAATATCAATGATATGGTCGGCTGCGCGGATAGCATCTTCGTCATGTTCAACAACGATAACAGTATTACCAAGATCTCTTAGATGAGTCAGCGTTTTGAGCAGACGGTCATTGTCGCGTTGATGTAGCCCAATGGAAGGTTCATCTAACACGTACATTACGCCAACAAGACCAGCTCCAATTTGGCTAGCAAGACGGATGCGCTGAGCTTCTCCGCCGGATAAAGTGTCTGCACTGCGCTCTAGTGATAAATAGTTCAAGCCAACATTGATCAAAAATGACAGTCGATCGCGAATTTCTTTCAATACTTTGTCTGCGATTTGGGCTTTTTGCCCACTAAGCGCCAGCTCAGTAAAAAACTGACTTGCTTCACCAATACTCATAGTTGTGATAGCGGGTAAGTTGGTCGCACCGATAAATACATGACGCGCCTCTTCTCGCAGTCGCGAACCATCACAGCTAGGGCAGGCTTGACTGGTTTGATATTTTGCAAGCTCTTCACGCACAGAACTAGACTCCGTTTCTCGATAACGGCGGTTCATATTGTTCAGTACACCTTCAAACTCGTGATTACGCGTGATCAAATCGCCTCTATCGTTGCGATATTTAAAAGCGATTTTGGTTTTTCCTGATCCTTCCAATACGACTTTTTGGAATTTACTAGGTAACTCTTTAAATGGAGTTTCAAGATCAAAACCGTATTGTTCTGCAACAGAGCTTAGCATTTGGAAATAATAAAAGCTGCGCTTATCCCATCCCTTGATTGCCCCGCCAGCTAAACTGAGCTCCGGATTTTGGACGACTCGTTTTGGATCAAAGTATTGCTTTACTCCTAAGCCATCACAGCTTTGACAAGCTCCGGCTGGGTTGTTGAAAGAAAAGAGTCGAGGCTCTAACTCGGTCATCGCGTAGCCACAGCTTGGACAAGCAAAATTAGCTGAAAAGACCAATTCTTCCGCTTGGTTGTCATCCATATAGGCAACTTGTGCGATGCCATCAGCTAGCTCCAGTGCCGTTTCAAAGGATTCTGCTAGGCGTTGTTCAAGTCCAGGCTTGACTTTAAAGCGATCGACTACAACTTCGATAGTGTGCTTTTTCTGAAGTTCAAGTGTTGGTGGATCTGATAAATCGCAGACTTCACCATCAATACGCGCCCGTATAAAACCTTGACTGGCAAGTTCCTCTAGTAGCTTGACATGCTCACCTTTACGATTTTTCACCACCGGTGCCAACAGCATTAATTTACTGTCTTGTGGCAATGCTAAAACAGTGTCTACCATTTGGCTGATAGTTTGCGCGGCTAAAGGCAAATTGTGAGTTGGGCATCTCGGCTCTCCTACACGAGCAAATAGCAACCTAAGATAATCGTATATCTCGGTAATTGTGCCGACCGTTGAGCGTGGGTTATGAGAGGTCGATTTTTGTTCAATAGAGATGGCTGGAGATAACCCCTCGATATGATCGACGTCGGGTTTTTCCATTAATGATAAAAACTGTCTCGCGTATGCCGATAATGACTCAACGTAGCGTCGCTGACCTTCCGCGTATAAAGTATCGAATGCTAACGACGACTTACCTGAACCTGAGAGACCTGTGATCACTATTAACTTGTCTCTAGGGATGGTGAGAGAAATGTCTTTTAAATTGTGGGTGCGGGCACCCCTGACTTCTATTTTATCCATACGACCCTTGTGTCTTCTCGTGTGCTGTAGTGAGTGAGCGATACTAATTCATCAAAATGAAATATGAACCAGTCATAACATGATGTGAAGTGAACAGATTACCGCATCCCGAATATAAAATTAAGTTATCTGTGCTAAACGAACTAAACTTATTAAACCGATCAGTCAGAGATCAGTACTTTGTATCGACTATTACTCTTATTCGCGCTGTTTTGTCAGGGTATTATGGCTTGTGAGCTGGTGGTAAGGTTTGAAAATTATGCGGCACAATCAAAATTGGATGAGGATTTAGTGTGGCATGGAATGGATGTGGATTTTGCTAAGGCTTTACTGGATGAAGCGGGTTGCCGTTATCGTTTTGTGAGTATTCCTTGGGGGCGGGCATTAAAGCTGCTAGAAGAAGGAGAAATAGATCTTATTTTAAGTGTTACCAAAACACCTTTGCGTGAACAGTATGCCTATTTTATTGGTCCTCAAAGAATGGAAACGATTGTATTTGCAATGAATGCACATGCGCCATATCAATTAGATTCATTAGAGTCGTTGTTCCACCTCTCAAAGCCAATTGCCATTCAACGTAACGCCTATTACGGTGAGGCATTTACTCAGCGGCTCAAACAACGTAAAGACAATGAAACACAATTCATCTTTGTTCCAGATAATCAAGTAAAACTTAATTTGCTGAAAAAGGGGCGTATTGCTGGTTTTTTGGAAGAGAAATTCAATATTCTATACCAGAGTCAAAACAACCCAGATTTTGAGATGTTTACAATAAACTCTCTGATTATCAACGAAGATCCAGTTTATTTTGCTTTCAGCAAAAAGCGCACTTCGATTGAGCGATTACAGCGCTTAACACAGGCATTTGAGCGCTTAAAGCGCAGTGGTAAATTAAATCAGATAACTGAAAAATATAGCGTAAACTGAGGTCTAACCGTGCTTTTCTATCACACACTTTATTCTGCTAATTAGTGTAAGTTAGCACTAGAGTTTGTTAAACTTGCGCGTGATTTTTGCTAGGGACGAATTCCGCCTTATGTCTACTGACTCTTTAAATCCGATAGAAAAGCGAGCCGCTATTTCTCTTGCTGGTGTATTTGCTTTTCGTATGCTTGGCTTGTTCATGTTGATGCCGGTATTGGCTATTTACGGTCAATCCCTAGAAGATGTGTCACCGTTATGGATAGGGTTAGCTATTGGTGCGTATGGTTTAACTCAAGCATTGTTGCAAATTCCCATGGGGTGGTTATCTGACAAGTTTGGTCGTAAACCTATTATCATTGCAGGCTTACTGGTATTTGCATTAGGTTCTATTATTGCTGCGTTAGCAGATAGTATTTATTGGGTCACACTTGGTCGTGCTTTACAGGGAATGGGGGCAATTGCAAGCGCGCTACTTGCCTTAGCTGCCGACCTGAGTCGTGATGAGCAGCGTCCTAAAGTAATGGCTGTTATTGGTATGTGCATAGGTATGAGTTTTGCTTTTGCTATGCTCTTAGGACCTATGGTTGCTGCTTCATTTGGTATTGCCGGGATCTTCTGGTTAACGACACTACTGGCGTTTGTCGGCATTGCCATTATTATTTTTATGGTACCTAACGCCGTTAATAAAGCGCCAAAAGGCGATACGGTCGCCAGTTTTTCAGATATTCGACGTCTGTTGCAACACTCACAGCTGCTGAGGCTTGATCTTGGTGTGCTTCTTCTACATCTAACCCTAACGACTATTTTTGTTGCTTTACCTGGTCAGTTAATTCGAGATGGATTAGCAGCTGACAAACATTGGCAACTTTATATCCCAGTTTTCTTGTTAGCCTTTTTATTAATGGCTCCGATGATGATAGTGGCTATCCGTAAACAAAAAGAGAAGCAAACCTTTTTACTGTCGATAGCAATGTTAGTAGTAAGCTCAGCTATTTTATATTGTTACGTTGATTCCTTATGGGTTATTGCAGGTGCGATGCTAATATATTTTATTGCATTCAATTTTCTTGAAGCAACGATGCCTGCGCTGGTTTCCCGTATTGCTCCTGCAAATCAAAAGGGCTCTGCGATGGGGATATTCTCCTCTGGACAATTTATGGGAGCCTTTATTGGTGGTGCACTTGGTGGAGTGTTGGCACAAAATTTTGCGATCGATACGATATTTGCCGCAACGGCTATTATTGGGGTAATATGGTTCGTTATCGCTTGGGGCATGCAAGTGCCACCAAAAAGCAAAACGATTAGTCTGGTTGCTGCTGTAGGTAGTGAACAGCAAGCATCGAAGTTAGCAGAACAGCTAGTTCTATTGCCAGGTGTGCTTGAAGCGACAGTCGTGAGTGACGAGAATCGTAGTTACTTGAAAGTAGACGATAAAGTTTTTGATTTGAAGCAAGCCAAGCAACTGCTAGGCTTGTCATAATGTGAGGAGACAATGCCATGGCACGTGGTGTTAATAAAGTAATTTTGGTAGGTAATCTGGGCCAAGATCCTGAAGTTCGCTATATGCCAAATGGTAATGGTGTGGCTAACATCAGCATCGCGACAACAGACAGCTGGAAGGATAAAAATACCGGTCAACTACAAGAGCGCACTGAGTGGCACAGAGTTGTACTATTTGGCAAGCTAGCAGAAGTGGCTGGTGAGTACCTGAGAAAAGGCTCACAAGTATACATCGAAGGGCGTTTGCAGACTCGTAAGTGGACAGATCAAAGCGGCCAAGAAAAGTATACAACAGAAATTGTTGTAGACATGGGTGGTCAAATGCAGATGTTGGGTGGCCGTGGTGAGCAGCAAGGCCAAGGCGGCGGTCAATACCAAGGTGGTCAGCAACAGCAAAATAACTATGGCCAACAAAGCTATAATCAAGCGCCACAACAACAGTATGCGCAGCCACAGCAGCAGTCAAACCAGCAACAAGGTGGCTTTGCACCTCAGCAATCGCAGCAGAATACACAACAATCTTCTGGCTTTGGTGGTCAATCGCAAGGTGGGTTTGCACCGCAACAGAATCAAAACCAGTCACAGTCAGGCGGTAGCTCAAACCCTATGGAGCCACCAATCGATTTTGATGATGATATTCCGTTCTAAAGAACATGTGAAATAGTGTAATTTTTTCTAACCCCAGCCTCGTGCTGGGGTTGTTGTAATTGATTTCCTCATAGGAACCTTTCCGTATAAATTGATATTGAACGCGACCACTTTTCTGACTTGTTCTCAGGTGCTTAGTTTATAGAGGTAATTTAATACCAATTTGACTTAATACTTGCTCAATTTGAAGGAGTAAATCTGACGCTAACAGCGTTAAAAATTTCTTATTTAGAACAACTAAATAGCAAAATTTTTGCCTGGTTATCGACAAGATTTTCTCGCCTCAAAATAGTCCACTTAATTAAGAAAATTGGTATAACCTTCAACCTTGCTTGAGTTTTGTGCAATTTTGAACAACACTTCAGTTATCTTTCAAACCAAATCAAGCCTTATGCCAAGTCAGCTGTTAGATGGATGTAGTAGTCAATACAGGAACAAGTTAATCGCGGTCAGCTTGGTTGTGTTGTTATGCTTAAATTTTCTAATTCAACACTTGCTGCACATGCAAATTCACAGCCAAGGAGAAGCGGCTGCTGCTGAAATAACTCAATTAACAGCCAGTAAAGTGGAACAGGATGCTGAGAGCATTGCGGCAAATCATGGTTTCAGCACTTTACCTCTGGCAAAGCACGAAGCTCACCGGTTTGTGGTTAACGAAAGGTCGGTTGTGCTCTATCATGAACCTGTCTGGGTCAGTCATGGTCACTTACTTATTTTTTTCAATTTGCTTTTTTTTGGTCTTGTTCTTTTCGTTCATCGCTGGTGGTTCTTATACGGTAAGCCTGAGCCCAAAGAAGATAACGATGAGCGCACATTGTTACCAATAAAATCTGAAGAAGGTTATGCGTTGTTTGCACTAGTACATTGGCAGTGTCATTCACCAAAAGAGGTTGATCTACAGCTACACTTTCAGCTTGCATTGGTTAAGGGGCTCAGTGAGTTTGGTACGGTGGCGGTAAAATACTTACCATCGGGTGCATTAGCGGTTACCGTAAAGCAGGTTGATACCAGTAAAGGCATGGAATTGGCGAAGCAGATGCATGAAATCGTTTTTAAAGTCATGTTAGCGTTTCGTGGTGACCTATCGCGTAGCAAAGTAAAGCTTGGGGCGTGTCTTTATCAAGAGAATAAGCAACAAACGCAAGTTTATCAGAGTGCAAAGTCTGCACTTGCGATTGCGCAAAATCAAGTGTGGCAACATACCCACTTAGTTCACCTGACAGAGTTACTCGCAAGAAGATTAAATGAAGATGGTGAAATGCTGCTCACTCATCTTAAAACAGGACAATTTTCATTGTTTTTTCAGCCGCTGTTCGATTTTTTGGTGGAAGATGTCATTGTGAGCGAAGCCTTGTTAAGGGTCTCTCATAAGGAAATGGGACGCATTTCTGCAAAACAAGTGATGCAGCATCTATACACACCAGAGCAATTTCAATTTCTTGATAGGGCTATTGTTAAGCAAGTACTTTCGGTTTATCAACAAGAAAAGAGCTTTGGTAAGGTCAGTATAAATTTGCATATCAATAGCTGGCTAGATCAAACTTTTATTGATTGGTTAGAGCAGCAAATAGTCGCTGCCCATGGTGGCTCTGCAATCGGTTTTGAGCTTAGTATTGAAGATGTGCATTTACATGGAGAAAGATTGCTTCAAGCCTTTAGACGGCTCAAAGGCTTAGGTTGTGACCTTTACTTGGACAATGTAACACAAACGGTATCTCTGGCTTCTACCCCACTTATCAAACAGGTCAAAGCGATTAAGTTGAGTTATGAATTGGTGCATGAAATTGAGAAATCGGCTTATCGGAAACGAACCGTAAGGCAAATTGTTACACAAGCTAGAGGGTTAGGGATCCCTGTATACGCTGTGGGCATCGAAACACAAAGCGAGTTAAGTTGTATTAAAAGCTTAGGCGTTAAAGGCGCACAAGGACATTATTTTTCAGCGCCTCTGGAACAGCTTGCGGATATTCACTAACCCGATGTGGCGGTAGCAATAAATATCCTCACAACATATTGATTATGTACTTACACCACCGTGTCGCAAGGATTAACGGTGGTCTTGCTGCATGTAACGCATCCCATCAAGTCCTTGTAATCCACCTGTGTGGATAGCGGTGATCACACTGCCGCTATCAAAATAACCCTGCTGTGCCAAAGAGAATATAGCGAAAAATAGTTTGCCTGTATAAATAGGTTCCAAGGGGAGTGCGTACTTTTCCTTCATGTGAGCGCAAAATGAGAGTAATTCCGGTGTGGTTTTGGCATATCCGCCATGATGAAAGTCATGTAGAAGTCCCCAAGTATTAAAGCAATCGTTGGGTAGTAGCGCTTTTATTTCTTGTTCTAAGTATTGCGCGCCTTTTAACACGGTAACACCAAGTACTTGGGAACTTTTCGATGCAGCTATCAGGCCTGCGAGTGTGCCTCCGCTACCGACAGCTGTCATTATATAGTCACTCTGTGGTAGTGAAGTGGCAAGCTCTTGAATACCTTGTAAAGCAAAGTGGTTGCTTCCTCCTTCAGGTATAATAAAGGCATTTTCAAACTTGGCTTGCAACCGCAGTAAATAATCAGGATTCGACCTTTGTCTATACTCTATGCGACTGACGGGGTGTAGGGTTAGCCCACATGCGCTCGCCATTTTTAGTGTAGGGTTGTGATAGTCCAGTTCTGGACCTCTGACAATCAGGTGGCCTGCTATTCCAAATAGTTTACATGCCATACTCGTAGCGTATAAATGATTAGAAAAAGCACCGCCAAAGGTGATCAGCTCTTCAAGTCCGGATTTTTGTAGATGAAGTAAGTTATATTTCAACTTCCGCCATTTGTTTCCTTGAATTACTGGATGGATCAGGTCATCACGTTTCACTTGCAATGTAAGACCATATTTTTCCAGTATCGGATGATTGATGATTTGAATTGGCGATTCTTTAATATCTTTGATTGCTAACATGACGAGGTTGGTATGAACAGACACTGTGTTATGGTAAACAGCATCAACATTTCACTCCAGTGTTTGTTACTACTTTTTTAAGTGATGCGAAGATTGTCATGTTAAATGTGTAACGCAGCGTAATGAGAGAGAAAAATCGACAAAATCTCATCTAAAAACTGGCAAGACGCTGGTTAATAGTTGTAAACTCAGATATTAATTGTGCAAAGCTTGTGTTTTACTTTGTAAGTACATAGCATAGAGCCCTAACTATAAGAAATAACAAGACCAAACAACTGCCGCTGTTGGGAATGGAACATATGCGAATTGCTCCTTTAACTTTTATTGTCTCGGCCTCTATTCTGGCCATGAGTACTGTTGCTTCAAGCGCTATGGCGCAAGACACTGCGACGGTCACAGCCATTGAATCTGAGCTGTCTACTAAGCAAACTGAATTAGATAAATACTCGGTTGTGTTGGAAAAGCACTTAGCAGAAGAAACACGTCTACAATCTCAGCTTGAATTACTGCGCAAACGGTCTGGAGAGTTAGACAAAGAGAAAAATCAAGCATTGGATGCGATGAATGAGCTGTATAGAAGGTTGATTGACGATCCCTCTATTGATATTTCCGCAGCGCAGTCTCGTTATCAACAAGCGGTAGCAGATCACAAGCAAAACAAAGAAGATATTGCGATGCAAATAGCGGCAATTGCATCTCAACGAAAAGATATTGAGCAGGTTCGCATCACCAAACATACTTTGGTGAATACACTTGAAAACCTCAAGGATCAACTCGGTACTGCACGAGTTGAAAGGCTTCGCAACGAATTTACTCGCGAAGGTACATTAGAGATAGAGCATACGATTAATTGTAAACGCACAGAAACCTTGGCTGCTTGTGAACAGCGTGGTCAACAGATGGGTTTGCAAAAAGCAACGAAACGCTTTATTGACCAAATCTTTGCTAACTTGACAGAAAGCAGAGTGGTTGAGCCAAAACGCAATATGGCCGGAGCGCAGGTACACGTAGTTAGTAGTCATGTTGTAAATAGCGGGTTTAGTGGTCAAGGCAATTACAGCGTGAATTTAAGTGTGACGATGCGTGGCGATGTAAACAGCAGTCGTTTATGTAACTTGTTAAGCTTAGATAACCGTTATTGTGTTGAATATGGCACTCCACTGGCCGTCAATTACCAATCAAATTACACGGCAATATACAGCGACGACCAACTGACTTTTACAGATAAACAAAGCACGACGGTGGATGTGGCTACTATTGCTAAACAACCCATCGTGGAGACCCCCCTTGTAAAAAAGTCACAAACGGCTGATAAAACAGTCGAGCTGACATTACGGTCTAATGTTTACGATGACGAAGTATTCATCAACGGAGTGAGCTATGGTGCGACCAAAACGACGGTTGCTATCCCAACGGGCTTCT
Source organism: Pseudoalteromonas sp. McH1-7 (assembly GCF_013366255.1). NCBI lineage: Bacteria > Pseudomonadati > Pseudomonadota > Gammaproteobacteria > Alteromonadales > Pseudoalteromonadaceae > Pseudoalteromonas > Pseudoalteromonas sp. McH1-7. The sequence continues at coordinate 25,533 of NZ_JABWPQ010000018.1, forward strand.
ATGATGTTGAAATCAGAAAAATCGGTTACGAACCTTACAAAGCGCGAATTCATCTACAAGCAGCACAAACTATCAATGCAAAGTTAGTCAAAAAGCGTCAGTCAGTTACTCAGTTAGTCAGTAAAAAAACAGGAACTAACACTTCACCGGTTCAGTCTATTGCTCAGTCACCTACTGAAAATGAACTCGCGATTATTCCAGCTGGCACTTTCAAGATGGGAGACTTAACGGGTAATGGCTTGCCAAATGAGCGTCCAATTGTGGAAAAAGTGCTAAGCCACTCATATGCAATGCAAAGTACTGAAGTCACGGTTGCCGCCTTTCGGCGTTTTGCACAAAGCACGGGTTATAAAACGTTAGCTGAGCAGGGTAAAGGGTGCGCATTTTATAAAAACGGTGAACCTGTTTGGGAACTTGAATTTAACTGGCAAAACCCAGGCTATGAGCAATCAGATAATTTTCCCGTTGTCTGCGTTGCTTACGATGACGCTAAAGCGTACGCTAATTGGTTATCTGGTGAAAAAGGACAACAATATCGATTACCCAATGAAGTCGAGTGGGAATATGCTGCTCGCGCAGGTACAACTTCAGAGTACCCTTGGGGAAATGAAATTGGTAGAAATTTAGCAAATTGTGGCTGGTGCGGAAGTGAGTGGTCAAATAAAAGCCCAGCTCCAGTCAGTCAGTTTTCACCAAATAGTTACGGTCTGTATGACACAGTTGGAAATGTATGGGAGTGGACGCAGAAGCGTGCATCTCAACAGGATGTTACTGTACGTGGTGGTGCGTGGAATTTTGCTCCGAGCTTGGCAAGAGTATCAACTCGCTTAGCTTTAGCACCAGATTTTAGAGCGAATTATATAGGCTTTCGACTTGTTCGAGAGCGTTAAGTAGTAAATTAAGAGCAGCGATTAACGCTGCTTTGTTTGACAGAATTCTGAAAGGTCACCCAGCCTCATGTTTAAAAAATTACGCGGATTATTTTCTAACGATCTCTCTATCGACTTAGGGACAGCTAATACACTTATCTATGTAAAAGAAGAAGGCATAGTACTGAATGAACCGTCAGTCGTTGCTATTCGACAGGAGCGTGCCGGTGGACCAAAAAGTGTCGCATCTGTTGGTACTGCTGCAAAGCAAATGCTGGGTCGAACACCGGGTAATATAAAAGCCATTCGTCCAATGAAAGATGGTGTAATCGCTGACTTTTATGTGACAGAAAAGATGCTGCAGCATTTTATTAAGCAAGTACATAATAATAACTTTATGCGTCCTAGCCCACGCGTACTTATTTGTGTACCGTGTGGTGCAACTCAGGTTGAAAAGCGTGCTATCCGTGAGTCAGCAATGGGAGCAGGCGCGCGCGAAGTATACTTGATTGAGGAGCCGATGGCCGCGGCAATTGGTGCTGGTTTACCGGTATCTGAAGCCACAGGTTCAATGGTTGTCGACATTGGTGGCGGTACTACAGAAGTGGCGATTATCTCGCTAAATGGTGTCGTTTATTCTTCATCAGTACGTATCGGTGGTGATAAGTTTGATGAAGCTATTATCAACTATGTGCGTCGCAACTTTGGAAGTTTAATTGGTGAAGCAACGGCCGAGCATATTAAACATGAAATTGGCTCTGCCTTTAAGAGTGAAACGCCGATTGAAATCGAGGTTCGTGGCCGTAACCTTGCTGAAGGTGTGCCGCGTTCCTTTACCCTAAACTCGCATGAGATCCTAGAAGCGTTACAAGAGCCATTAATGGGGATTGTCAGTGCGGTTATGGTTGCTCTTGAGCAGTCCCCACCAGAGTTGGCATCTGATATTTCTGCTCATGGTATGGTGCTCACAGGCGGTGGTGCCTTGCTAAAAGATCTCGATCGCTTGCTAATGGAAGAGACCGGGATACCAGTTGTCGTTGCTGATGATCCATTGACTTGTGTCGCCAGAGGGGGAGGCAAAGCGCTAGAAATGATTGATATGCACGGTGGTGATGTTTTTAGCTACGACTGATGAATTTACTCTTTGGCCGAACCATCCCATTACAACTGCGACTTACTGTCGCAGTTGTGCTTAGTATTATTCTGATCATTGGCGATCGCTACACAGCTGGCGGCACGATGGTAAGAACGAGTTTGAATACGCTCGTGAGTCCTTTATTGTACGTTGCCAATATTCCATATGAAGCATTTAGTTTTGGGTTAAAGAGCCTAAATACGCGAGATAAATTACAACAAGAAAATCAGTTACTCAGAGAAAAACAACTGTTACAAAGTGAGCAACTGCAACAATTACAGTTTCTGCAAAAGGAAAACCAGGAACTACGTGCCTTACTGCGAGCTTCTGCTAGAGAAGGCAACCAAAGGCTTATTTCTCAGGTGTTGTCTGTACATTCAAATCCATACAGTCACCAGGTCGTAATCAATCGCGGCACTATTGATGGCATTAGTGAAGGCCAGGCTGTGATCGATGAAATGGGTATAGTCGGGCAACTTACCCAAGTTGGTACTACAACATCGCGTGTCTTGCTGATGACGGATACTACCCATGCAACACCGGTTAGGATCTTAAGAAATGACGTAAGAACAGTAGTAGAGGGAACCGGTAAAATAAACAGTGTACGCCTCGCGCATGTCCCCCATAGTATGGATATTCGAATTGGGGATATATTAGTGACATCAGGTTTAGGTGGGACATTTCCAGAGGGTTACCCTGTCGCAGTTGTGACTGAAATTGACCGTGATGAAGGGCTGCCATTTGCACAAGTGCAGGCTGAGCCTGTGGCACAACTTGATCGGATCCGATTGTTAGTGGTGCTAGGTAAGCGCAGGCAAGAGGCAATTAATAATGAGTAAAAATAGTGGTTTATTAATTGCGCTCAGCGTATTTGTAGCTCTGATCATGGCCTTGATGCCACTACCTTTTTCCCTAGAGCCATTTCGCCCTGATTGGGTTTTACTAGTGCTAATGTATTGGTCTTTGGCTGTACCGCACCGTGTTAATATTGGTTGGGCTTGGGTAACCGGATTAATCATTGATTTGGCTATGGGGGCACCACTTGGAGTAAACTCACTAACTTACTCAATTTGCATTTACATCACAGCCAGTAATTTTCAAAAAATTCGTAACTTCTCTATTTGGCAGCAGGCAGTATTAATTGGATTGTTTTTGGCTCTCTATCATTTGTTACAATTCTGGCTTAATCATTTCTTGCTTGATATCTACTTTAACCCGCATTATTTGTGGCCTGCAGTTACAGGCATGGTGTGCTGGTTGTGGATATTCCCGCTACTGAGAAAATACCGTAGACAGTTTAGGATCCGATAATGCCAACCAATTTATATCTCGCTTCGGCTTCTCCAAGACGCAGTGAATTGTTATCGCAACTAGGTTATGCCTTTGAGCAGTTTAGTATTGATGCTGACGAAAGCCCATTGGCTGGTGAAACCGCCATACAATTGGTTGAGCGGCTCGCGCGTTTAAAAGCGCAGTCGGGCGTCGCAAAAGGTTATACCGACAGACCTGTATTGGGCAGTGATACTGTTGTGGTGATTGATGGCGAGGCACTTGGAAAACCTCGTGATAAAGCTGATTTTATCAGCATGATGCGACGCCTATCAGGCAATACTCATCAGGTAATGACCGCAATCGCACTTGCTGATCCTAATAAAGTATTGAGTCAGGTAGTGACAACGGATGTGACCTTTAAGGAATTAGATGACACTGAAATTGAAGCATATTGGCAGACCAAAGAGCCGCAAGATAAAGCGGGTGGTTATGGGATCCAGGGGCTAGGCGGGCGCTTTGTTACTGAGATCCAAGGTAGCTATTTTGCAGTTGTGGGCTTACCTTTATATGAGACGGATGAATTAATACAACGGTTTTTAAATAATTATGAGTAGCGAACTACTAATTAACGTCACCCCCAGTGAAAGTCGTGTAGCCTTAATAGAAAATGGTGTGCTGCAAGAGGTACAGGTTGAGCGCATCGGCAACTTGGGAATAGTTGGCAATATCTATCTTGGAAAAGTGAGCCGAGTGTTGCCCGGTATGCAAGCTGCGTTTGTTGATATTGGTTTGGAGAAAGCTGCGTTTTTACATGCTTCTGATATTGTCAACAGTGCTTCTATCGAAGAAGGAGTTGCAGATTCACCAGTTAAAAAAGTACAAGATATTCGCGAACTGGTAAAGCAAGGGCAATTTATCATGGTGCAAGTGGTGAAAGATCCGCTGGGTACTAAAGGCGCTAGGCTAACCACAGATATCACCATTCCGTCTCGTTATTTAGTATTTATGCCAGATGCGACACATGTCGGTGTGAGCCAGCGTATTGAAACAGAACAAGAACGAGATAGATTAAAAGAAATCGTTGCTCAATATAATGATGAAAATGGCGGTTTTATTGTTCGCACCGCTGCCGAAGGTGCTTCAGAAGCAGAACTAAAACACGATGCGGAATTTCTGAAAAAGTTATGGCAGAAGATAGTGACGCGCCGCCGCAAAACCAGTAAAGCAAGGATCTTGCACGAAGATCTGACTTTGGCATTTAGAACATTGCGTGATTATGTCGGTGAGGACATGGAGCGCATCCGTGTTGACTCAAAGTTGACCTATCAAGAGTTAAAATTATTTACCGAAGAGTTTGTTCCACAGCTGGCAAGCGCACTGGAATACTATCCTGGTGAGCGCCCCATTTTTGACTTATTTGATGTCGAATCTGAAATACAAAAAGCACTACATCGCAAGGTAGAATTAAAGTCAGGCGGCTACTTGATCATAGATCAAACTGAGGCGATGACAACGGTTGATGTCAACACTGGAGCGTTTGTTGGCCACCGTAACTTAGAAGAAACCATTTTTAATACCAATGTTGAAGCGACTTCTGCTATTGCAAGGCAACTCAGGCTCAGAAACCTTGGTGGTATCATCATTATTGACTTCATCGACATGGTATCGGATGAGCATAAACGCCGCGTATTGCACTCTTTAGAAACTGCGTTGTCCAAAGACCGAGCAAAAGCCAATATTAATGGACTTTCTGCGCTAGGGCTTGTTGAGATGACGCGAAAACGCACGCGTGAAAGCTTGGAGCACATTCTTTGTGATGTATGTCCATCTTGCTCTGGGCGAGGATCGTTAAAGACAGTTGAAACCGTATGCTATGAAATTTTACGTGAAATAGTCCGTGTTAATCGAGCGTATGACGCTGATAAGTTCATGGTGTATGCCTCTCCTGCGGTGAGTGAGGCTTTGATTAATGATGAGTACCATAACTTGGCTGAGCTTGAACTATTTATAGGTAAACAGGTCAGTATTCAAACTGAGAGCTTATACAGCCAAGAACAGTTTGATGTAGTAATGATGTAAAAGGTAGTGGTACATGCAGGCTAAGGCCGTTTGTTTTTTCTGCCTGCGCAAAGCATGGCAAATTTTTGCGATCACTTTAGTGACACTTGCGGTGCTGGTGTCTGCGTTAAAGTATGCCTTGCCCTATGCAAATGATTATAAAAGTAACATCGAAGCGCTTATCCAAAAGCAGCTCAATGTTGACATCAGTATAGGACAAATTAGTGCAAGCTGGGAGGGTAATGGCCCAGCTTTAGTGCTGGAATCACTCTCTTTTAAAGATAACCAGAATTCGCCTATTTCCATTAATATTGCGAAAACTTCATTACAGCTGAATGTGTTTGAGTCTGTGCGGCAGATGCAAATCGCATCTAATTACTTTGTGTTGGAAGGTTTTGAAGCTGATATTGACCTTCGCAAGCTCAGTAATACCCAAGAGCAAAATGAATTTGAGCAGCAAGCACTGCTTGAAAGTCTGTTTTTGGGAGATGTGGGGCACTTTGCTGTGCAAAGCAGTCGCCTTAACATTACCTTTGCCAGTGGTAAAACACATCGCTTACTGCTTAAAGACCTGGTATGGCAAAACTCCAGCGCGTTGCATGAAGGGATAGGGGAAATTGCATTACCGGGGTTTTCGCAGGGACAGTTCAATGCTCGCATATCTTTATCCGGAAGAAAGCTAAGTGAACTGGCGGGCGATATTTATGTGTCTGCTGACAAAGTAGATCCTGTTGACTGGTTAGAAGAACTTGTGACGTTAACCTATCCCAACCTCAGTGCAGACATTAATGCGCAACTATGGCTTGGGTTTGAACAGGGCGAGCTGCAAGACATCACGGTAGACATTAAACCAAGTGCGTTGACATGGGTTGAGGATGAGCGTGAGCGCACGCTGGTATTAGATGACGCACAATTTCTACTCACCCCCGATTCTGAAGGCCTGTGGATCCAAAGTAGTGGTATTCAGTTTACGCATAACCAAAAAGCACTCGAACCAATCCAGCTTGAAGCAAAATGGCTTAAGCACAATAAAACGTTTTGGCTCGAAAATATCAACGCTAGTTTACTGGCGGAGTTGGCCCAACTGGCGCAGTTTCCTGGGCGGGACTTACTTTATGGTATGAATCCTAATGGCCAACTGAGTGCGGCTAAGTTCAGTATTAGCGATGACGCTTCATGGTCAGCATGGGGGGTCGTTGAAAATATTGCAGTGGAACCGTATCAAGGGATCCCAGGTATTTATGGCGCACGATTAGAAGTTGTGGCGTTGGATAATCAAGTTAGGTTAAATGTTAGTGTTGATCAAAGTGAGCTTTTATCAAAAGAAACCTTTAAGAATAATATTGAAATTCAACAGTTAAGTGGTGATATTTTCATCCGAGAACAACAGCTAAGAGGGTGGCAAGTTTCTAGCCCTAATTTTTGGATAAGTAATCAAGACGTGGCGTTAGCTGCGGAGTTTTCATTACAATTAAATGACGATCCTACTTTAGACTTATATGCAGAGTTATCGGGTGGGCGAGGTGAGATAGCGTCTCGATATTATCCGGTAAGTATCATGCGTAAAAGCCTAGTCGACTATCTAGAATCAGGTATACAGGGCGGTCAGCATTTACAAACCCAAGTGTTACTTAATGGTCCTCTCTCGCATTTCCCGTTTGCTGATAAGCAAGGCCAGTTTGAAGTTAAATCACGTTTGAATGAAGTTAAATTTAACTTTGCACCCGGTTGGCCAAGCGTAACGTCTGGCGATGTTACTTTACACTTTGCAAATGAAAGAATGGATATTTATGTACATCGTGGTGAACTGGTTAATCAGACAGTTGATCAAGGTGTGGTGGTTAGCATTGAAGATCTCAATCAAGCAGATGTACTCACTGTAGATATTCTTCACAACACTGAAGCCAGTACATTACAACCTTTCTTCAGTGCAACGCCAATTGCTGATCCGCTCGAAAATATATTAGAAATTGTTCAGGCAAAAGGGAACACGACAGGAGAAGTGCTTCTCACTATGGATTTACATGATGGCGCTGTGCGTGCTCAAGGCGATGTTTATCTTAAAGATAATTCGGTTTTTTTAGCAAAACCAGGTATGCAGTTGGAGAAGGTAAATGGCATCATCGCATTCGATGATGACAATATTCAGGTGAATGAGTTAACTGCGACTTGGCTTGATATGCCACTGTCTATGAATTTATCCGGCTCAGGTAACAAGCAAAGTTATCAAGTGAGTAGCAAGATTGGCTTACAAGCTGGAATCACCCAACTAACACCCTATGCAAATGGCATTATTGATGGCTATTTTGAGGGGATTAGCATGCTCAATACTAAGTTAACACTCAACTTTGCTGACTCTGGCTTCAACTACAAAGCAACGTTTGATAGTGATCTACGTGGTATAACTAGTTATTTACCTGATCAGTTTGCTAAACCAGCACATCAAACCAAACTACTAAGTGGTACGGTGCTAGGTGATGATATTTCTAACCTGATCACGGCAAGACTAGACAGTCAATTGTATTTTAATGGCATCATAGATAACAGCACGGGGACCATGCGCAATGCGCATCTGATAATCGGAAGTAAAGACGAAGGCTTAAATAGCGAAGGGTTTGATATTACGATAAAACAACAAGAGATCGAACTGCTTCCTTGGTTACCTTTGATTGACCGTATTGTTTCGGTACCAAGTAGTGATACCGACAGCGCATTTTTGCCTGCATTGAATCAGGTTAGTGGGACGTTTTCAAAAGTAACTTTTTCGGATATTCCATTTTACGATGTTGATTTTGCAATGACGCCTTTAAATGGCGCTATGCAGCTTAAAATCAATAGTAAAGAAATGCGCACTCAGGTAGCAATACCAAGGTCTAGTTCTAGCCGACCGATACACATTAATAGTGACTATTTACGACTTAATTTGCCCAAAGAGGCGTCATCACAGCAAGGTTTACCCGCAGAGATTGATTCTCTTGACTGGTTACTCGAATTGCCTGCCACTGAATTTGTATGTGCCGACTGTAAGGTTGATGACTATCAATTAGACAAGGTGAACCTTTCTTTATTTGGTGACGGTAACAAGCTGATTATTTCCGAGTTAGTTATTGATAAAAAAGAACATAAATTAAATGCCAGTGGCCGGTTTGAACAAGGGAAAACGAGCCTAACGGGCGTACTTGCCAGTGATGATTTTGGGGAATTAATGGATGAATTTGATATTACATCTACTATCAAAGACTCTCGCGCCAATATAGAGTTTGCTATGGACTGGCAAGGTGCGCCCTATGATTTGGACATGCCAAGTCTTGCTGGAACCGTAACATGGCGCTTAGGGGAAGGGCATTTGGCAGAGATAAGCGATAAAGGGGCGCGGGTATTTTCATTATTGAGTTTAGATTCGTTGATTAGAAAACTGCGCCTTGACTTCAGAGACGTGTTCTCCAAAGGTTTTTTTTACAATGGTATGAGTGGCTCAGTACACTTAAATAATGGTGTAGCAGTCACTGAAGACACTAAATTAGATGGCGTACCAGCAGATTTAGCTATACGGGGTTATACTGATCTCAATACGTACGAAATTAATTATGATTTGGCTGTAGCACCCCAAGTCACCTCCAGTTTACCTGTGATAATGGCGTGGGCGGTGAATCCCGTTACTGGGTTGGCGGCATTGGCACTAGACAAAGTGATCCACTCTGCACGGGTTATCTCTGAAATAAACTTTAAGATCACCGGCACGATGCAAGAACCCATAGTGACAGAGGTTGATCGTAAGAGTAAAGAGGTCGAGTTACCGACGCCTATTATTCCGGTAAGTGAGCAATTACCAGACGACGAAACAATAAAAAGTGACAACCAGAACGAAGCAACTGAGCCCCCAGTTCAAAGTGGGGATGCTACACTTAAACAAGAAAAGCAGTCCATAGAGCCGCAAAATAAGGAAGGTGGCAATGGCTAAAGTCATCGCATTACCGATGTGCTCGGCACAGACCGCAGAGGTAAACCTAGCTTATCTGCGTCGTCAGTTAGCTTTGTTGGTCATTGAGGAAGAAACTTTAGTTTGCTTGCCTGAAAGCTGGCTGGCATTTTGTGAGAATGCGCAGCAAGCTTGGGAAGGTGCACATCACAGTGAGCAGTACCTTACAGAGCTATCAGCTCTTTGTCGTCAATATGGCATTTGGCTTGCTGCTGGCACTATTGCAACACTGGGTGTTGATGAAAAGTACTTGGCAGCCAGCTATTTATTTAACTCGTGTGGAGAGATAGTAGCACGCTACAATAAGATCCACCTATTTGATGCCAATATAAGTGACAAGACTAAACAATACCGAGAGTCTGAGCGAACCCTTCCTGGACAGGAGATAGTGGTTGCTGACAGTCCATTCGGTAAAATTGGCTTCAGTGTATGTTATGACTTACGCTTTGCAAGCTTATATCAAGCGATGAGAGTATTAGGCGCTGAGCTATTTTTAGTTCCTAGTGCGTTTACTTGTGCAACAGGGGCAGCGCATTGGCAGCCCTTGTTACAAGCAAGAGCAATTGAAAATCAGTGCTATGTGGTAGCGGCTGCACAGTCTGGTAACCATGAAAATGGTAGAGAAACATACGGTCATAGCTTAATCGTATCACCTTGGGGTGAGATTTTGGCAGACACAAAGACGAGTTTGGAGCCCATCTCCCAAAAGATTGATAGAGCACTTCTTGATTCTATCCGAAGAAACATGCCGGTAATGGATCACAACCGATTTAAAAGTGAGTTTTTATGAGTAATGTAGAGCAAAATTTACTGACCAATAGCCAGCTGACGAGAGAGCAACTTACACAAACGCTTGATTATATTCACCAGCACAAAGTAAATTATGCCGATTTATACTTTCAATCGAGTCACCACGAAACCTGGGTACTTGAAGACGGTATAGTCAAAGATGGTAGCTACAATATTGAGCGTGGCGTTGGTGTGCGTGCCGTCAGTGGTGAAAAAACGGGTTTTAGTTATTCAGATGCCATCAATATTGAAGCATTAAATAAAGCGGCTGAGGCTGCGCGTAGTATTGCACAAACTGGTGAAAGTCATAAAGTGCAAGTATTTAGCGATGTATCAGCACCAATCCAATTCCAACCAGCACAACCTATTACTAGCATGGCTGATGCTGATAAGGTGTCTCTGTTAAGAGAAATGGAGCAATGTATCCGTGACTTAGCACCAGAAGCACAACAAGTCGTTAGCTCATTATCCGCGGTATATGAAGAGGTGTTAATTGCTGCGAGTGACGGTACATTTGCGACCGATATTCGTCCATTAATTCGCTTAAATTGCTCAGTACTATTAGAGAAAAATGGTCGCCGTGAACGCGGCAGTGCTGGAGGTGGTGCGCGTTTAGATTATGGCTACTTTAAGGAATTGGTAGATGGTGAACCTAGATGGATGCAGTTTGCAAAAGAAGCGGTAAGGCAAGCTCAAATTAATCTTGAAGCCATTGATGCTCCGGCAGGCACTATGCCTGTCGTCCTCGGTTCTGGTTGGCCTGGAGTTTTGTTGCATGAGGCTGTTGGACACGGCTTAGAAGGTGACTTTAACCGTAAAGGTGCATCAGCATTTAGCGGCCGTATTGGTGAACAAGTTGCTTCTAGCTTATGTACTGTGGTTGACGATGGTACGCTTGCTAATCGCAGAGGCTCTTTAAATATAGATGATGAAGGGACTCCAGCAGCTTACAATGTGTTGATTGAAAACGGTATTTTAAAAGGCTACATGCAGGACAAGCAAAATGCGAGCTTGATGGGAGTTGCGCCAACAGGTAATGCTCGTCGCGAGTCATATGCGCATCTACCTATGCCGAGAATGACAAATACCTACATGTTAGCGGGAGAGCATACGCAAGAGGAAATCATCCGCAGCGTTGATAAAGGCATATTTGCTAATAATTTTGGTGGCGGTCAGGTCGATATTACGTCTGGTAAGTTTGTATTTTCAGCTTCAGAAGCCTACCTAATCGAAAATGGCAAGATCACCCAACCGATTAAAGGAGCCACTTTGATTGGCAATGGCCCTGAAGTGATGAAAAAAGTTTCTATGGTTGGTAATGATTTATCGTTAGATAGAGGTGTTGGTGTGTGTGGTAAAGATGGCCAAAGCGTTCCTGTTGGTGTTGGTCAGCCAAGCTTGAAAATTGATGAGCTAACAGTGGGTGGCACCGCTTAATACTATTTTGTCGACAATAAAAAGGCGCTGATGCGCCTTTTTGTCCTTATTCATTGGCCCGGGTGAGCTATGGCATAATCACTTCTTTTAAATATTGAAATAGCTCTCTGTACGCTTTACCAGGTTTCTCTGCCTTTAACTCTTTGCTTGCTTGGCGTGCCATTTGGCGCATTTTTTGGCGCTCAAGTTCAGGGTACTCTAGCAATAATTCGTTAATTTTACTGTCACCCTTGGCAATAACATCATCTCGAATATGCTCAATTTTATTGAGCAAAACGTCTGCTTGGTTGTTCTTATTAAGGAGTAAATCCATTGCCGCTTGAATATCATCAATGTTTGCAGTGGTACGTAACGTTTTCGAGATATAATTCATGTGACGGCGATAAGCATCTGTTTTGGCTCGGATCTTATCAGCAACGGCCATTGCTTCTTTGAGCTCATCGGTTAAAGGGAGCTTCTCACGCTGTTTTTTACCCAGCCCTGCAATCTCACAGCCAAGCTCGTGTAATTCCTGCGCCTCACGTTTTAGCTCACTTTTGGAAACGTAAATAATCTCTTCTTCAGTCGGTTGCTCGTGTTTAGCCATTGCTCTTGTCTATACTTTGAATAATTAAGGTCTCTAACCCTAGAGTATACCACAATTGATCACTACAATAGTGAGTAGCTGTGTTAGCATATTAACTTAATCAGCTTTAGTCAGATGAGCAAGCGGACAAGGTATCTATGACTCAACCTCAACAACACCCAATATTTAGCCAAATTGATGATGTAAAAAATGCTGTTGCTGAAGTACTTGCACAGGCAAAAAAACTAGGAGCAACCTCCGCTGAGGCTGCAATGTCAAGTACCTCAGGGTTATCTGTAAGTACGCGTATGGGAGAGGTTGAAACCATTGAATTTAACCAAGATGGTGGGCTGGGGATAAGTGTATATGTTGGCAACCACAAAGGTTCTGCATCGACAGCTGATCTTAGCCCTAAGGCATTGCGCTCGGTTGTAGAAAAGGCAATCGATATCGCCAAGTTTACATCGGATGATCCTTGTAATGGGGTCGCAGATGAGGCGCTATTGGAAATGTCTCCTCCTGAACTAGATCTATTTCACCCGTGGGAAGTTTCTCCGGATGAAGCCATAGAGCAGTGTATCGCGGCGGAAAAAGCAGCGCTTGACTACGACCCCAGAATAGTTAACTCGGATGGTGCGAGTTTATCCAGTCACCAAGGGATCCGAGTGTATGGTAATAGTCATGGACTGATCGCGGGCTTTCCACGAACAAGACACAGTTTAAGCACTATGGTAATAGGGAAAGAAGCAGAGCAAATGCAAAGAGACTCTGCGTTTACGCTTTCCCGCGTACATACTGAGCTTAAATCTGCTAATGCTGTTGGACTTGAAGCGGCTCAGTCGACGTTAGCGAAGCTAGGTAGTCAAAAGCTATCTACACGCAAAGTGCCTGTGATTTTCCGCGCTGATATTGCCAATAGCTTATTTGGACACTTAGTGTCAGCCATTGGTGGTGGCGCTTTGTATCGAAAATCAAGTTTCTTAATGGACTCTTTAGATACTCAAATTTTTAATACTTGTGTCAATATCGAAGAGAAGCCTCATTTGCTGCAAGGGTTAGCATCAAGCCCATTTGATAGTGAAGGAGTGAAAACAATAGATCGTGAAATTATCACAGACGGTGTACTGAATACTTACTTATTGGCAAGTTATGCGGCGCGCAGGATGAATATGCAAGCTACAGGGCATGCTGGTGGTATACATAATTGGCTAGTAAAACCTACCCATGATGACTTGAGCGCTTTACTGGCGACTATGGGCACAGGTTTACTGGTAACCGAGTTGATGGGACAGGGGGTCAATACGGTAACTGGTGACTACTCAAGAGGTGCAGCAGGGTTTTGGGTAGAAAATGGTGTGATACAGTATCCTGTCAGTGAAATCACGATTGCAGGTAATCTAAAAGACATGTTTGCCAACATTGAAGGGTTAGGTGGTGATATCGAATGTCGAGGCGCGGTACAAACTGGTTCGGTGCTACTCAATAGCATGCAGATTGCAGGAGAATAACACTGCACCCTATTAAGTAATGCTGGCGGTATTGCCAGCATTATCTGTCATTGTTAAACGAGCAGCCAAGTTGCAGTGCCAAGGAATGCAAAAATTCCGACAATATCAGTGACTGTTGTTAGCACCACACTTCCTGCTAGAGCAGGGTCGATATTCATTTTTTTCAGCATAATTGGGATACTTGCACCAGCAATACCCGCTGCGACTAAATTCATAAACATAGCGAAGGCGATGACTGCACCGAGTGTGAAATCCCACTGCCACACTGCAATGACACCCGCGATTAACAACGACCATAGCAACCCATTTAATGCACCAATGGCCAGCTCTTTACCCATTAAAAACTTCTGGTTGGTTTGATTGATATGACCAAGGGCTATACCACGAATAACCAGTGTTAACGTTTGACTACCTGCAACCCCACCCATACTTGGTACGATGCCATTTAGTACTGCAAGGATTGGCAAAATATCTAAAGTACCTTCGAAAAAGCTGGCGACGAATGCTGCCATTAACGCTGTAAGCAAGTTTATGCCCAGCCAAATTGAACGGCGCTTGCTACTTTTAAGAACAGGAGCAAAGGTGTCTTCCTCGTCCTCAAGACCGGCCATACTTAATAGACTGTGCTCGGCATCTTCACGAATAACATCGACCACATCATCAATGGTAACACGGCCGAGAAGGTGGGCATTATCGTCAACGACAGGAGCTGAAATCCAGTTATGACGCTCAAACAGTTGTGCAACCTCAGATTCATCCATGGAGATAGGAATGGTTTCCTTATCTTCATCCATCAACTCGCGAACAATACTATCTGGTGAATTAGTGAGTAAAATATTGACAGGTAGCGTGCCTAAAAAGCAGTTATCTTTATCCACGACATACAGCTCATCAGTACCATCAGGTAGCTCACCTTTGAGGCGAAGGTACCTAAATACCACTTCCAAAGTGACATCTGGCCGTATAGTGACCGTATCTGTGCTCATCAGAGCGCCAGCGGAGTTCTCCTTGTAGGATAATGCCTGTGTAGCACGCTCTCTATCCTGTGTATCCATCGCACCGATAACATCCTGATAAACGGTATCAGGAAGGCTACGAAGGACATCACCTAAGTCATCATCATCCATGTCTTCGGTTGCAGCTGCGATAAGCTCAGGTTCCATCTGAGCGATGATCCCTAGCCTTACATCCTCAGACAGTTCCTCGAGCACATCCCCTTGAATATCTGGGTCAACAAGTTGCCAGAGCATAGAGCGAACTTTATGAGGTGATGACTCTAGTAGGAGTGCGGTATCACAAGGAGCGGTTTCTGCTAGCATACGCCTTACTTGAACAAACTGACCACTGTTTAAGGCTTTGGTAACCTTTTGAAGTTGCTCCAGTGTATAGTCTTGTTCAAATACTTCAGGCATACGCGTCCTTTTTGATAATGTTGACAGTAAATGATAGTGGTTTGCTCGCCCCAACATGCTGTAATGTATTCAGAAACCATGTCTTGTAAAAATGTGACACAATATATTTCCGTGGGTGGGCTGCCAGTTTATTCTAGCTTTATTTATTATAAATGAATTACCACCTCAACCGACTCAAAACTGGGATATACCATACTAGCTTCGTTTAGCCTCATGTATCGAAATAATCACCTCAGCTTAGGAGCATTAATTTATTCTAAATAAGAGTTTTTTAACGCAGTTACTAGCGTCAGGCTTACCCCTTCAAATTGAGCAAGTATTAAGACAGTTGGTATCACGCCCTTCTAGCAGCCAGTTTTAGCGCTAACAGCCACTACAGTGTAACGCAGTTTTCTTTGTTCTACCAAGGTTTACAGGCGAGTAGGCGAGACTTATTTAATTGAATTTGCGTATCGAAGTGTAGCACATGTTATATGAATTGGTGCTGACACAATACCTGTTACGGTTGTGGGGAGTTATTCTGATTCATTGAACTTATTATGGATCAGCATACCGATAGCATCCAGTGCGGGCTGCGCATCAGGGCCGCTACACACAACTTTAACTTCTTTACCTTGGCTGCTCTCCAGAAGTAGCAGTGCCAGAACGCTATCCGCTGACGCGCTTTTATCGCCCTGATATAAAGTCACCTCTGCATCAAACTGAACGGCAAGCTGAGCCAGTTCAGTCGCTGCTCGAGCATGTAATCCAAGCTTATTTTGGATTAAAAATGTATCTTCACACATTATTCTCTTGCTCACGATGGCGGATTTTTACGTTAGAGTGTGTTTTTGCAAAGCGCTCACCAATCGTTTGTGCTAAATAAACAGAGCGGTGCTGGCCACCAGTACAGCCTATAGCTATGGTTAAGTAGCTACGGTTGTTTCGTTCAAGGTGTGGCAACCAAGTTTGGACAAACGTTTGAATTTGCCAAGTAAATTTCTGCACTATGCTATGACTTGAGAGATAGTCTTTTACCGGCTGATCTAGCCCCGTTAATGGCTTTAGCTCTGGTTCCCAGTGCGGGTTTGGTAAAAAACGCGCATCAAATACGTAATCTGCTTGTTTTGGAATACCGTGCTTGAAGCCAAAAGACTCAAAGGTAATGATAAGTTGTTTATTTTTCTGACCTAAAATCTTTTCACGAATATCTTCTGCCAGTTGGTGCACGCTAAGGCTGGTAGTATCAATTAAGAAGTCAGCTCTAGTCGTCAATACATCTAACAGCTCACGCTCTTTTTTAATTGCAACGTCTAAAGGCAGGTTGTGTATTGATAATGGATGCAAACGGCGCGTTTCTGAAAAACGTTTAATGAGCGTCTGATCATCGCTGTCTAGATAAAACAGGATTGGTTTAGCAAAACCTGGTAAGTACTCGAGTATATCGTTGAACTCATCTTGTTCTTTGGGGAGGTTGCGGACATCGATACTAACAGCAACTTTGTTGTAGTTGTCAGAAACACTACGAACTAAAGAGGGGAGTAAATTAACCGGAATATTGTCGACACAATAGTAGCCTAAATCTTCTAATACTCGAAGTGCTACAGACTTACCAGAACCAGAACGGCCACTGATAATGATAAGCTCGAGTCCTTTTTCTTCATCACTCATCAAATTCACCTTGGATCACTGCATATAACTCATCGTCATTTTTCGCTTGCCTGAGCATTTTGCAAAATGACTTATTTTTGAGTGTATCAGCAATCGCAGCTAAGGTCTTTAAGTGTTGTTGATTATCTCCTTCAGGTACGATGAATGCGACAAAAATATCGACAGGCTGTTTGTCGATCGCCTCAAACGGGATCCCTTGTTCGCTTACCAAGACCATCGCCAGTATTTTATCAATACCTTCAAGTCGCCCATGAGGAATTGCGATCCCTTTACCTATACCTGTACTTCCCAGCTTTTCTCGTGCCATAAGGGCATCTAAGATAGTGTGCTGGCTGGTATCAGGGATTTGGCTATGCGCTAATTCGCTAATGTACTCGAGAATACGTTTTTTGCTACTAAAAAGGACCGCAGCTTTGCTACAGTCCTTATTCACTAATTCACTTAATTTCATTTTAGTGTCGAGTGAGCTTCTCTTTGTGTTTAATTACTTGACGGTCTAGTTTGTCAATCAGGCCATCAATTGCTGCATACATGTCTTGATGCTCTGTTGATGCAAATAGCTCGCCGCCATTTACGTGCAATGTTGCTTCTGCTTTTTGAACTAGTTTTTCGACATCAAGGATCACATGAACGTTATTGATATGATCAAAGTGCCTCTCAAGCTTCGCAAACTTGTTGGTGACATAATCTCTTAAAGAGTCAGTGATTTCTACATGGCGACCAGTTAAATTTAGTTGCATAAGCATTTTTCCTTCTTGTGTTTAACGTCTTATATCAAGCTTTTACGCTGATTTGACGGTGGAATGGCTAGGGATTCACGATATTTTGCAATCGTGCGTCTCGCTACCTTAATTCCTTGTTCAGCTAAAATATCTGCAATTTTGCTATCACTTAATGGTTTAGCAGTGTTTTCCGCAGCTATTAGCTTTTTGATGAGTGCTCGTATTGCTGTTGAGGAGCACTCACCTCCATTTTCGGTACTGACATGGCTTGAGAAGAAATACTTCAGCTCAAATATGCCCCTTGGTGTGTGCATGTACTTTTGGGTGGTGACACGAGAAATCGTAGATTCGTGCATATCAACCATCTCTGCGACATCGTTTAACACCATAGGTCTCATCGCTTCGGGGCCATGTTCAAAGAATGCCTGTTGTTGTTGCACAATGCAATTGGTAACTTTCAATAAAGTGTCATTGCGACTTTCTAAGCTCTTAATAAACCACTTTGCTTCTTGAAGGTGTGAGCGAATAAACTGGCTATCAGTACTCGATTTAGCAGTTCTCGACATCGCAGCGTAGTGGTCATTTACTCTAATCTTAGGCATCGCATCAGGGTTTAGCTCTACAACCCAGCGGCCTTTCACTTTTTTTACCGACACATCTGGAATAACGTATTCTGGTTCTTCATGAATAATACTCGCAGCTGGCTTAGGGTTAAGACTGTGGATCAGCGTCATAACTTCTTTTAGCTCAGCTTCTTTTAAGCGTGTTTTTTTCGCTAAGGTACGGTAATCACGGCTCGCAAGTAAATCAATGTGCTCGGTCAGGATCATCTTGGTTTCGGTGATCCACGGTGTGTCAGGTGCAAATTGATTTAACTGAATACATAAACATTCTTGCAAACTTCGTGCAGCAATACCGACAGGGTCAAACAACTGGATACGTTTAAGTACGGCTTCGACTTCATCCAACTCTACCGGCTCTTCACTGTTTTCATCATTGATACTTTCTAAAATATCTTCACAGGAAAGCGTTAAAATGCCAGACAGATCTACCGCTTCGATGATGGCAATAGCAATGGCTCTATCTGTTGGGCTAAATGGCGTAAGTTCTAACTGCCACATTAGGTAGTCGTGTAGTGATTCGGAAGTCTCTCCCTGGTAGACGTTATCATCATCAGGTAAAGGAGCTGCGCTTGATGCTGGTGCAGCACTCATATATTCATCCCAAGTCACATCCATGGCAAGATCATCACTAACCGTTTCTTTGCTCATGGCGGTATCTGAGTCCATTTCATACTCGCTGACAGGCGCTTCATCTGAGCTTTGCTGACTATCGTCCGTATTATTTTTATCTTGGCTTTGTTGTTCAGTACTTTCTGCGTCTGCGGTATCGCTTTCTTCCACTTCCAATAGTGGGTTGCTGTCCAACGCTTCTTGTATTTCTTGCTGTAGATCCAACGTACTAAGCTGCAACAGGCGTATGGCTTGTTGCAGTTGTGGAGTCATTGTAAGTTGCTGCCCCATGCGCAGCTGTAATGATTGCCTCATGTATCTCTAACAATCCCTTTTAACAGTTATTAATACTACGTCTTAACTATAGCTTGAATTGTTCGCCTAGGTAGACATCTCTTACGGTTTGATCCGCTAAAACATGTTCTGGCGTACCAGCGGCGATTAATTCACCGTGTGAAACGATGTAGGCTTTTTCACATACGTCCAGCGTTTCTCTTACATTGTGGTCGGTGATCAGTACACCGATCCCACGATTTTTAAGGTGCTCAATGATTGTCTTTATATCTAACACTGAAATTGGATCAACGCCAGCAAAAGGTTCATCTAACAAGATAAACTTAGGATTAGCGGCTAAAGCACGAGCAATTTCTACCCGTCTTCTCTCTCCTCCAGATAATGCCATCCCTTGAGAATCACGGATGTGTTGGATATTAAATTCATCCAACAACTCATTAAGCTGAGCTTCTCTTTCAACTTTAGACAAATCTTTGCGGGTTTCCAAAATAGCCATGAGGTTTTGATATACCGTTAGCTTCCTAAATATGGATGACTCTTGAGGTAAATATCCAATCCCTAGGCGTGCGCGACTGTGCATCGGGAGTAGGGTGATATCATCATCATCGATTTGTATAAAGCCTTTGTCACTTGGTACTAAGCCCACAATCATATAAAAAGTAGTGGTTTTCCCCGCACCATTAGGGCCAAGTAAACCAACGATGCTACCTGCTTCGACACTCAGTCCTACATTTTTGACAACTTGGCGACCTTTATAACTTTTTGCCAAGCCTGTTGCTTTGAGCTCGCTCATGAATTGTTACCTTTTTCCTGTGGATCTTCACTTTTTTCCACGCTGGTGTCAGATTTCTTTTCAACAGGAACCAGAATTGTTCTAACCCGAGAGTCGCCCTGTTCAGAGCGCTCGGCACTAATGAGTTGCTTTTCGATATGATAAGTAATGACTTGTGCACTACTTTTTTGACCCGCTTGCGATATTTCAGCATTGCCAGTAAGTACTAATTTTAATTCGGCAACATCATAGCGAATTTCATTAGCCGCTGCGCGTAAGGTTGTACCATCTGCCTGAGCTTCTTCAAAAACCGCAGGGTTGCCAGTAGCAATTAGTAGCTGCTTATTTGAACCAAGCTCAGCGCGGCGGTGCACTTCCAAACGATCAGCATTGATTTTTCTTGTGCCATGAATAATGACAACGTTTTGCTCGAAAATGCCTATGTTACTTTGCAGTTGAGCTTGCTGACGGCCAGCATCGATAATGACTTCATTTTGCTCTGCAGCAGCTGCGAAAGTGGAACTTGCGAGCAAGCCGAAGAAAACTAATTTGTTAATTATTTTACTGGTCATAATAAATTGTCTTTGTATGGTTGATGAGCTCAATCAGCTGTTTTTGCAAGTCTGCATGTAGGCCTTTACCGGTAATTTTAAGGCTAGGGCCTGTGATAATGACGGGGTGTTCTGATTTCATCAACTTTTGTTTAATTTCAACCCTGACATTGTCGGCATTGATAGTACTGATCATTGCGTCTGGTGTGAGGTTTTTTGCTAAAACATCCCCTTCTAAAATCAGGGTGTTGTTCTCGTATAATGTGGCTTCCAATGCGCTTATCTGCCAATTTTGCTCACCGTTATATAATGTAAAAATGGGTTTTGCAAAGTGGCTAAAACCAAGGTCTTGATAAAGTTCCATTTTATCAGCAGTCACATGGTAGTTTAGTAAGCCATTTTCACTGTAGGTAGTCTGCTCTAATGCGGTCGCCACATAATCGGGTTTAGCAAGTGGTTCATCGTCACTTTTCTTGTTGATTTCTGATGCGTTAAACATCGGCGACCACAGCCAAATCATCAGCGCACTAAAAGTAATGAGCAGAATGACACGAAGCACAGTCATGTACTTGACCCTGTAGTGGTAAGAGGGTGGTTTTGGCTGAGCATGAGCAGATCTGTTAACTCTCTGACGGCGCCAAAGCCTCCCGGCATCAAAGTGGTATAGTGGGCAATGCGTTTTATCAGCGGATGTGCATCATTCACGGCGACAGCAAAGCCAACTTGCTCCATCACTGGCAGATCAGGGCCATCATCGCCAATATAGGCAATGTCTGCATCCTTCAGATTAAGCTGCGTTTTTAGTGCTTCATATGCCACTAGCTTGTTTTCTTGACCTTGGTAAATATGCGTTACATTTAAACTAGTCATGCGTTGCTGAACTATTTGTGAATGTCTACCTGTGATGACCGCAACCTCAATACCGCAGTTTACTAGCGCTTTGATACCGAAGCCGTCTTTGGTATTGAATGCCTTTAATTCTTCACCGTTGTTACCTAGATAAATGCGTCCGTCAGAGAATACACCGTCAATATCGCAAATTAAGAGTTTAATTTGAGTTGCTTTTTGCCAAGCATCTGTTGAGATATCTTGATAAAGGTCACTAAACTGCATCATAGCACTCCCGCTCTAAGTAAATCTTGGGTATTCAATGCAC
Organism: Pseudoalteromonas sp. McH1-7; assembly: GCF_013366255.1. Classification (NCBI taxonomy): domain Bacteria; kingdom Pseudomonadati; phylum Pseudomonadota; class Gammaproteobacteria; order Alteromonadales; family Pseudoalteromonadaceae; genus Pseudoalteromonas; species Pseudoalteromonas sp. McH1-7. Next base: position 46,934 of record NZ_JABWPQ010000018.1, read on the forward strand.
CCACAGGGACATTATTCTCGTCAACCACAATTAGTCCATTGATGCGTTTATTTTCCATAATATTTAGCACCTCAGCAGCGAGCATATCGGCGCGTGCGGTGGTACTTTTTGCGGTCATAACTTGTGTGATTGGCGTTGTGTGTATGTCTACTTTTTGTTCTATGATACGGCGCAAGTCACCGTCTGTAAAAATACCTTGCAATTGTGTCTGCTCGTCGACAATCGCTGTCATTCCAAGACTTTTTGCAGACATTTCGAAAAGGGCTTCTTTGACGGTACAGTTGCTACTGACCATAGGAATGGCACTGTCTTTGTGCATGATGTCAGCGACTGTGAGTAATAGTCGTTTGCCTAAACTTCCTCCCGGGTGAGAAAGCGCGAAATCATCGGCAGTAAATCCTCTGGCTTCAAGTAGAGCAACTGCTAATGCGTCTCCCATAACCAGCGTTGCTGTGGTACTTGCTGTGGGCGCTAATCCTAGTGGGCACGCCTCTTTTGACACTTTAACGCAAAGGTGAACACTAGCGTTGCGAGCCATGGTTGAGCTTGGGTTGCCTGTCATAGAGATCACAGGTGCACCTAAACGTTTAATTATCGGTAAGATTGAGATAACTTCTTGGGTTTCACCTGAATTTGATATCATCAAAACCACATCATCTTTGGTGATCATACCTAAATCGCCATGACTAGCCTCACCTGGGTGCACGAAAAAAGCAGGGCTTCCTGTGCTGGCGAGTGTAGCGGCAATTTTATTTCCAATATGACCTGACTTACCCATACCAATAACAATAATTCGACCTTGGCAATTAAACATTATTTTACAAGCTTGCTCAAACTGTTGATCGACAAACTGCTGCACTTCCTCTATTGCTGCAAGCTCAGTAGCAAACACTTGATTAGCAGATTCAATAAATGGGGTCGTTGTCACGTGTATTCCTTAAATGATGTAGTAAATATATCCGATAAAGCAGGCGAGTAACAAACCACCTTCAAAGCGGTTGATACGACGTTTACCAGTAATGCTTAAGCTCATAATAAGTAGCAATAGTGTTGCACCAAGCATAATAAATATATCACGAGCCGCGATATTGGTATCTAATACGGAGGGATTGATGATCCCCGCAATAGACAGTACCGCAAGGATATTAAAAATATTCGAACCAATGATATTACCTAGCGCTAAATCGTCTTCATTTTTTAATACGCCAGCTACACAGGCTGCGAGTTCAGGTAAACTGGTTCCTACCGCGATGATAGTTAACCCAATCAATAAGTCGCTCATCCCAAAGTACTTTGCAATATCAACAGCTGCACCCACCAGATAATCGGCGCTAACGGGGAGCAAAATCATACCAACAACAAGCCAAAAAATAGCTTTTTGTGTGGGGACATTATCCGGCACCTCTTCACACGCTTCACTAACGAAAGGATCGTCATTGCTGTTGCCGCTGCGTTTGGTAATGATAATTAAGGTAAGGAGAAATGCTGTGAAGCCAATAAGCAGTAATATACCTTCAACAAAACTGAAGTTATTGTCACTGACAATATACCAAGCTCCCAAGGAAACAATGATAAGAAGTGGCATTTCTCGACGTAAAATTCCTGAGCCAACCGAAAGTGGCCGGAGTAAGGCGGTGATCCCAAGGACTAATAATATATTGGCAATGTTAGAACCTACGGCGTTACCAACGGCTGTGTCTGTTTTATCTGCAAGAGCGGCCTGTGCAGCAACCATCATTTCGGGGGCTGAAGAGCCCATGGCGACAATGGTTAAGCCAACAATTAATGTTGGTACACCAAAGTTTCGAGCTAAAGCTGCTGCGCCAAAAACGAAGCGGTCGGCACTCCAAACCAGTGCAATAAAGCCAAGAATGAGAATAACAAACGATAAAACCATGAACCTCTAGCCAATAGGATTAAAATTTCGTTAGATACTACCAAATGCGCCTTGGAAAGTATAAGCAAACCGTCACATTTAACGACTTACAAAATTTTACCAAAACGATTTTCCATCTTGTTTGAAAAAAAAGTATCATACTCCGATGAATATAGTCTTGATCTGGAGAGCGACTTGTCGCAATCAATTGTAGAAATCAAGGATGTAACCTTTTCCAGGGGTGAAAGGATCATCTACAAAAACATGAGCTTTTCCGTACCAGAAGGCAAAATCACCGCAATAATGGGGCCAAGTGGCATAGGTAAAACGACTATGCTGCGATTGATCGGTGGCCAGTTAAAACCTAATAGTGGTGATATTCTTTTTGCTGGAAACAGTATCCCAAGTATGTCCCGTAGTGAATTATATCAAGCAAGAACTCGCATGAGCATGTTGTTTCAAAGCGGTGCGTTGTTCACAGACATGAGTGTCTTTGACAATGTCGCTTTTCCTTTGCGCGAACACACGGAATTGTCAGAAGAGCTCATTCAGTTAGTAGTATTGATGAAGCTGCAAGCAGTAGGACTTCGTGGTGCAAAGGATTTAATGCCTGCAGAGCTTTCTGGCGGCATGGCGAGGCGCGCTGCTCTAGCGCGTGCGATAGCGCTTGACCCCGAACTTATCATGTATGATGAGCCATTCGCTGGGCAAGACCCCATTTCGATGGGGGTGTTGGTACGTTTAATTAAGTCACTAAATGAAGTGTTAGGTCTATCATCCTTAATCGTAACCCATGATGTGACAGAGGTACTGAGTATCGCGGATCATGTTGTCATTATCGCTGAGCAAGGCGTGATAGGTGAAGGGACGCCTGAGCAAATGCTAAAGCATGACTCAGCGCTAGTGCAGCAGTTTTTACAAGGGCTTGCCGATGGCCCTGTACCATTTCACTTCAATGCCCCTGATTATCAACAAGCACTGTTGCAAGGAGAGTAGAGTTGGTCGATTTTCTACAAAAAATAGGTCATAAAACACTAAGTCGCTTTGCTGCTCTTGGTCGTGCAACCAATATGCTATTTGGGGCGTTATTTAGTTTACCTAACTTTCGCAAAGGCACACCGCTATTAATCAAACAACTCTACATGGTAGGTCATCAGTCACTGTTGATTATTATGGTCTCGGGGTTATTTATTGGTATGGTTTTAGCGCTACAAGGCTATACCGTATTAGTAGGATATGGCGCTGAGGATAGCCTTGGGCCGTTGGTGGCGTTGAGTCTACTAAGAGAATTAGGTCCCGTTGTTACGGCGCTGTTATTTGCTGGGCGTGCGGGTAGTGCACTGACTGCTGAAATTGGTTTAATGAAAGCAACTGAGCAATTATCTAGTTTAGAGATGATGGCTATTGACCCATTAAAGCGCGTTATTGCACCACGATTTTGGGCAGGCTTTATCAGTATGCCACTGCTTGCGTTGATATTTTCAGCAATCGCTATCTTAGGTGCACATTTGGTTGGGGTGGATTGGTTAGGAGTCGATTCTGGTAGCTTCTGGTCTATCATGCAATCACAGGTATCGTTCCAAAAAGATATTTTAAACGGTCTTATTAAGAGCTTCGTATTTGCACTATTGGTGACTTGGATCGCGTTGTATAAAGGCTATGACTGTGTCCCTACATCTGAAGGGATAAGTAAGGCGACGACAGAGACAGTAGTACACTCTTCACTGGCTGTACTTGGCTTCGACTTTGTATTAACAGCGGTTATGTTCTCAAGTTAAAAGGTTTTAAAAAATGAATACACGGAAAATTGAAATTTTAGTTGGGCTATTTGTAGCGTTGGGTGTCGCTGCATTTATCATGTTAGCGCTCAAAGTGGCAAACTCAGGCTTGAGTGGTAATGGTGAAACCTACATGCTGCAAGCTAAGTTTGAGAATATCGGTTCACTGAAAACACGTGCACCAATCAAAGTGGGCGGAGTTGTTATTGGCCGTGTTGATGGCATTCAGATACACCCGCAGGAATTTGTACCTGTGGTTTCGATGAGTATCGACAAAAACTATGAATGTCAGTTTTCTGATACTTCATCAGTTTCTATATTAACGTCGGGCATTTTAGGTGAGCAATATCTTGGTATTTCTCCAGTAATTGCCGCTGAGTCAGCTAAGCAAAAGTGTTTAGGTCAAGAAGTGACGAGCGAAGATAGTGTTGATCTTGAGTCTCTCTTCGGGGTGGAAACAAAAGCGCTTAAAGACGGCGATATGATCACAGACACAAAGTCTGCGCTTGTATTAGAAGAGTTGATTGGTCAGTTCCTATTTAATCAAGGGAGCGAGTAAATATGTTAATGAATCTTTATACCAAATGCCTGATTTGGCTGGTTGCCATTATGGTTACGATGTCATTGCAGGCAAAAGAAGTGGACTCAAGCGATCCATATAAAATGGTTGAGCAAGTTGCAGCACAAACTTTTCAGCGTGTAACAAAAGAGCAGAGCATTATCGAAAAGGATAAAGAGCACCTACGTGTTATCGTCGAAGAAGAGCTTTTGCCTTACATCGATTACAAATATGCCGCATATCGCGTTTTGGGATCCTACATTCAAACAGTACGTAACATTGAAGATAAACAGGAAAAAGCAGCTGCAGTTGAGCATATTAAAACCTTTATTGAGGTGTTTAAAAGCTATCTGGTAGCAACGTATGCAGGTGTGTTTACTCAGTATAAAGATCAAAAAGTAGAATTCGGTGAACATCGGCCATTTGATAAAGAAGATATTGCTATTGTAAAAACAAAAATAGTTGAGGCTGGTAAACCGGATATTAAAATTGATTTTAAAGTCAGGCGCGGTAAAGACAATGATTGGCGTGCCTTTGATATGATGGCAGAAGGGATCAGCCTATTAGATGCCAAACAAAGTGAGTTGCATGGTATCTTGCGCCAACAAGGTATTGAACATGTGATCCAGTTGTTGGACAAAAAGAGCAAGCTTCCTGTGCAATTTAGAGGGGATGATGGTGACGCCTAAAATTTCATTCACCGAAAGTAAAGGTGAAATCGTGTTAACTGGTGAACTAACAAGAGCGAGTTTACCAAGCGCACTGAAACAGTCGGCTATCGTTCAATTGCTGAAAAATGCACAATCAACCGTCTATTTTGACCTTTCTAAGGTCTCAAGGGTTGACACCGCGGGCTTAGCTTGGTTAATTCACTCTTTAGGTCAATTAAAGCAGCGCGACATTCGTCTCGAGCTGAGAAATACACCTGAGCAACTGCAAAATTTAATGGAGTTGGGGCAGGTGACAACCCTATTTGAGTGAGTCTAATGGAAACAAATCAAGTCGAAACTTTATTAAAAGATGCGCTATCGCTTGACGAAATTATCGTAAAAGCAAACGGTAGTCACTACGAAGTCATTGCTGTTGGAACGTGTTTTGACGGATTAAGAAGGCTAAAAAGGGAACAGTTAATTTATGGACCACTAATGGATACCATCAAAGATGGGACTATCCATGCGGTGAGCATTCGCGCATTCACGCCTGATGAGTGGCAAAAAGAGCGTAAATTTATTCTTCCACAATAACGGGGTGCCGCAATGGATCAGTTTGTTATCCAAGGTGGCACCACTCTTGCCGGTGAAGTCACTATTTCTGGGGCTAAAAATGCAGCCCTTCCTATCCTATTTGCTGCGCTATTAGGCGAAGGTAAAAGCCGTTTTTCTAATGTACCGCACTTACGTGATATCGGTACGACAGAAGCATTACTAAAGACTCTAGGTGCCGAAGTGGAGTGGGATGGCGACACGCTTGAAATCAACGGCGCGACGGTAAACAATGTGCTTGCTCCTTATGATCTGGTGAAGCAGATGCGCGCATCGGTATTGGCGCTCGGTCCTTTGGTGGCTAGATTTGGTAATGCACAGGTATCGTTACCCGGTGGTTGTGCTATTGGTGCTCGTCCTGTTGATCTACATATTTCAGGCCTAGAGAAAATGGGTGCAACCATCAAAGTTGAGAATGGTTATATTCATGCAACGACAGAAGGGCGATTGCGTGGTGCAGAGATCTTCATGGAAACGGTCAGTGTTGGTGCGACCGAAAACTTGCTGATGGCTGCCACACTTGCTGATGGTAAAACCGTATTAGAAAATGCTGCCAGAGAACCTGAAATCATCAATTTAGCCCAGTGCTTGGTTGCTATGGGAGCAAAAATAAGTGGTGCAGGTTCTAGCCGAATTGAAGTCGAAGGTGTAGAACATCTCAGCGGGTGTGAGCATAAGATCCTTCCAGATCGCATTGAAACGGGGACTTTCCTTGTTGCAGCGGCGATGGCAAAGGGCGAGGTGCTTTGTAAAAACACGGATTATCATAGTCTTGAACCCGTTCTTGAAAAGCTTCGAGCTGCCAATGCTATCGTTGAAGTCAATGATGATAGTATCTATGTGGACATGCGTCAGCGCGCGTTGAAAGCGGTAAATATTAAGACTATGCCACATCCAGGGTTTCCAACAGACATGCAAGCTCAGTTTACTGCACTAAACGTAGTAGCAGAAGGGAGCGCAACAATTACAGAAACCATCTTTGAAAATCGCTTTATGCATGTGCCAGAATTGCAGCGTATGGGAGCGAATATTCGCTTAGAAGGGAACACAGCGATTTGTGGCGATACTGCTTCTTTGTCTGGTGCACAAGTAATGGCAACGGACTTACGTGCATCAGCAAGTTTGATCCTCACAGGGATCGTCGCTACAGGTGAGACTATTGTTGACCGTATCTATCATGTTGATAGAGGGTATCAAAAGATAGAAGATAAATTGAGTCGGTTAGGAGCTAATATAAAGCGCCGTAAAACTTGAACTTAATCGTCTGAGTAAAAGCGTCCACTTGGACGCTTTTTGCTTAATATAACCTGAGTTCAGGTCAATATAGTCCCGTTTCTAGCTCTGCGACTTCAACTGTAATAGTAAGGCGCTGACCTGCTCTTAGCACTTCAAACTCGAGCTCTGTGCCTGGGGCTGTGTTACCTATTCGCTTCAACGTTCTTTGTGGGTTAGTGACAGACTCCCCACCGACTTTCACCACAATATCATGCTCTTTCATACCAGCTTGCCAAGCAGGTCCCAATGGATCTAATTCACTGACGGCTAGGCCGATGATTGGTGTGTAAAGGTCGGTGACGCTTTTTCCTGTGCTATCAACAGGTGTACCCCTAAACCCTAGATAACCTCGGATAACTCTACCGTCCATGATGAGTTTATGCATTACATCCATGGCGAGATCAAAAGGGATTGCAAAAGATATGCCTTGAATGTCAATATTGAGGCGGGTACGAAACTGCGCTGAAGTAATCCCAACAAGTGCGCCGTTTGAGTTGACGACCGCTCCTCCTGAATTACCAACATTGATGGCAGCATCCATTTGCAGCAAACTATTAAACTGGCTCTCTGTCAGCGTTTGTTTGCCGGTCGCACTAATAATCCCTTGTGTAATCGTTTGTCCTATATTGAGCGGGTTACCAATGGCAAGCACGACATCCCCGACCCGCGGTTGATAGCTCGGGTCGATTGGAATAACGGGAAGGTTTTCACCAGGAATTTTCAGTAGCGCTAAATCCGTAATGGTGTCAAAACCAATAAGTTGAGTATCACTGTATTGGCGGCCATCTGGAAGCAATACAATTATCTGATCGGCATTATTCACTACGTGGTAGTTAGTGAGAATATAGCCGTCACGACTCATAATAACACCTGAGCCGAGCTCTCGAACCGTGCTTTGGCGTTGATACCTTGGCTGCGTACTAAACCCCTCAGAAAAAATCGTTACCACAGCAGGAGCCGTTTTTTCAACAGCATCGGCAAAGCTCATATGCTGAGATTTAATACGGGGCGCTTCAAGTGTTGGTAGATTTGCCCTGAGTTCAGGGTTAAACCAAATGATGATGAACGCTATCCCAAGTCCAGCTAGTAGAGGTGGAAAAATGAATTTAATTAATTTGAACACGCGTGTTTATATTTATCGTTATTTAATATTACTAATAATGACACAAAAAAAAACACAGCGACAAGCTTCGCTGTGTTTCATTTTTTAATATTGGGTCAAAGTGTTACTGAATTAGGTAGAATACAGTTTCACGACCGCGTTTGATCCCAAGTACAATATTGCCTCTGATCCCATCAATTAGTTTGGACATCTCTTTGACACTGGTGACACGCTTGCGGTTCACTTGCATGATCACATCACCTTCTTCGAGACCGACGCGAGCCGCAGGAGAGCGAGGTTCAACTGAAGTAATTACGACTCCTTCATTACCATCACGCTCGCCACTTTCAAGCACGGCACCACGAAGGTTTGGATGCACATCTTCAGCATTGGCTTGCTCTTCTTGTTTGCCGCCAAGTTCTACGTCAATAAATTTGGTTCTGCCATCTCGATAAACGCCCAGCCTGACTTCTCGGCCTTCACCTAAAGTGGCAACCTTGCTAGCAAGCTCTGCCATGCTTTCGACTTCATCACCATTGAGGCTGACAATTACATCATTGGCTTTTAGTCCTGCTTTATCTGCAGCTGAATCTTCAACAACGCGCATTACGTAAGCACCGCGCTTAACATCAAAGCCTTGTGCTTTAGCAAGACCTGCATCAAGAGTACGACCATGGATCCCTAAAGAGCCGCGACGCACTTCACCGTATTCAATGATTTGATCGACTAGGCTTTTCATCATATTTGATGGGATAGCAAAGCCAATACCTACGTTCCCACCGGATGCACCAAGAATAGCGGTATTAATACCAATTAGCTCGCCATTGAGGTTAACAAGCGCTCCCCCAGAGTTACCTTGGTTGATAGCAGCGTCGGTTTGAATAAAGTCTTCATAGCCTTCTATATTCAAGCCACTTCGACCAAGTGCGCTGATGATACCTGAGGTTACTGTGTGGCTTAAGCCAAATGGGTTACCTATTGCTACCGAAAAGTCGCCCACTCTTAATCTGTCTGAGTCCGCCAACTTAACTTCTGTAAGGTCTTCACCATCGATCTGCAACAACGCGATATCAGATTCTGCATCGCTACCAATGAGCTTTGCTTCAAATTCTCTGCCATCTTTTAAAGTTACCAGCATTTCGTCGGCATCATCAATTACATGGTTATTAGTAACCACGTATCCTTTATTTGCGTCAATGATGACACCCGAACCTAATCCACTGAAAGGTCGCTTTTGGCTGCGAGGTTGGGGTTGACCGAAGAAAAAGTCAAATGGGTCAACACGGCGGCGCACCTCTTTTGCACCTTTTACTTGAATACTAACAACACCCGGCGTTACCTTTTCTAACATAGGTGCAAGTGTCGGTAATTGTTGACCATCAACGGCAACAGGAAGTTTGGCCACGCTCTGTTGTGGTATTAACAACAGGCTTGAAGAAAGTAAAGCGGCCGATAACAAAGATAAATTAAATTTCATAGTCGTGAAGTACTCCGCTATTAGCGTTTATATAGTTCGTAAGGGGCTGCTAACTAGCCCCTAGAATCAATAACTTCTTTTAAAGACTATGGGGTCTACAAAAAGTTTCATCAAGAGGCTTTAATTTGCTCACTTTCTTTTTTTTGACCAGAAAACAACCCAGTTTCGCCCTCTGCGTAGTCACTAGGAGGTACTTCAAAGCTCGGATCTTGCTTACGTCGTCTTTCTGGACGAGCTTGAAGAGAAGCTTGTAATTGCTCAGTAGTTTCCTTTGAGAAAAATGGATCAGCAGGATGAGAAGGGCGTTCTTGCGTTAGTAGCTGATTGGTCTCTTCAACATGAGTCAGCAGTTGTTGGTAACTGTCTTGCATTCTGTTCACTAGCTTTTTAGTGCTAGCTAAGTGGTCAGAAACATCCTGTCGATATTGCTCTAAATCATGTTTTGCTTGCTGTGCTTGTACTTCTAACTCGTCATGCTTGAATTGCTTCTTAGTGACAAAACCACCAAGAAAAAATGCAGCCACGGCAACAATGATCAGTAATCCAAGCCAAGTAACGGTAGTCATAGGTTTCTCCCTGTATGCCCTAAGGCAAATAAAAATAAAAACTCTGATAGAGTTAAATATACGCTGTGAATGCAGTCGTGTTAATATAACCCACAAACAAATCGTAAAAAATATTTAAGTCGATGACGCCTTGGGAAAAATATCAGCAAGATCTACAACGTGATGATTTTCAATATGACAGTGCACAGGAAAATGCGGTAAAGCATTTACAGCGCTTATACGATGATCTTATCAATCAGCCAGTGGTCAAGCAGAGTTTCTTCTCGCGCCTGTTTGGCAAGGCTGAGCAACCAAAAGTGAAGGGCTTGTACTTTTGGGGAGGCGTTGGGCGAGGCAAAACATACCTTGTCGATACTTTTTATGACGCATTGCCAACAGAGCGTAAGATGCGCGTGCACTTCCACCGTTTTATGCATCGTGTACACAACGAGTTAAAAAAGCTCAAAGATGTTAAAAACCCACTTGAAAGTATCGCTGATACTTTTAAGTCAGAAACCGACATAATCTGTTTCGATGAGTTTTTTGTTCAAGATATAACAGACGCTATGTTGTTAGGTGGTTTGATGGAAGCCTTGTTCGAGCGAGGCATTGTATTGGTTGCGACTTCTAATATCATTCCCGATGAGTTATATCGAAATGGACTGCAACGAGCACGATTCTTACCTGCAATTGCTTTGGTAAAGGCAAACACTGAAGTCGTTAACGTAGATTCTGGTATTGATTATCGATTGCGTACTTTGGAGCAAGCTGAAATATTCCACAGCCCGTTAGATGCGCAAGCAGATAAAAATTTATTCGAGTATTTCAGTAAATTATCACCTGAACCGGGCCAAGAAAACCAAGCGATAGAAATTGAAGGGCGAATGATCCAAACTCGTATGGTCTCAGATTGTATCGTGATGTTTGACTTTTCGGCACTCTGCGAAACGGCGCGCTCCCAAGTTGACTATATGGAAATCAGCCGCTTATACAACACAGTGATTTTGTCTAATGTGAAGCAAATGGGGCAGCAAAACGATGATGCAGCGCGGCGTTTTATTGCTTTAGTCGATGAGTTTTATGAGCGCAATGTGACGCTTATTATCTCTGCTGCTGCACCGATCACAGAGTTATACAGCGAGGGTACACTCACATTTGAATTCAAACGCTGTGTTAGTCGATTGCAAGAGATGCAGTCGCATGAGTACCTTGCGAGAGAACACTTAGCTTAAGGTGTGCATTTTTTATGTTGCAGCGCTGTGTGGGGTGTCAGTTGAAAGGCACTGTAAACGCAGCTTGCAGCATACCCGCAACGTCGCACTGACGGATTTTTCGTCTTTTTGATTTTTTTCAAAATTCTTGAGATTTTCTTGTAGAAAAAAACATCAAGCGCTGGTTTTCACCCAGAAGGCTTGCTATAATCCGCGGCCTGCCACGTTGCGTTCTATTGCCCTCGTCGGCTTAGCCACTGACTTGAGCGGCAAAAAAGTCTTCAACTCGAAGGGGTTAAAGCAAATACAAGTAGAGCGGTAGTCCAAGGACTGCCTGTGGTTTTAAAATTGAAAACTTTGGATTTTTATAATGAAAACGTTTGTTGCTAAACCAGAAACTGTAAAACGTGACTGGTACGTAGTTGACGCTGAAGGTAAAACTTTAGGTCGCATCGCTACTGAAATCGCTCGTCGCCTTCGCGGTAAGCATAAAGCTGAGTACACTCCACATGTTGATACTGGTGACTACATCATCGTAATCAACGCTGAGAAAGTTACTGTAACTGGTAACAAAACTCAGGACAAAATGTACTATGCTCACTCTGGTTACCCAGGTGGCCTTAAGTCTATCAACTTTGAGAAACTTCAAGCTAAAAAGCCTGAAATGATCATCGAGAAAGCGGTTAAAGGCATGTTACCTCGCGGTCCTCTAGGTCGTGAAATGTTCCGTAAACTTAAAGTTTACGCTGGTAACGAGCACAACCACGCTGCACAGCAGCCTCAGGTTCTAGACATTTAAGGAGCACTATCATGGCAAATCAATACTACGGTACAGGTCGTCGTAAAAGTTCAAGTGCTCGCGTATTCCTACGCCCAGGCACTGGCAACATCGTAATCAATAAGCGCTCTTTAGAAGAGTTCTTCGGTCGTGAAACTTCTCGCATGGTTGTTCGTCAGCCTCTAGAGTTAGTTGAAATGACAGAAAAGTTTGACTTATACATCACTGTTGCAGGTGGTGGTACAACTGGTCAAGCAGGTGCTATCCGTCACGGTATCACACGTGCACTAATGGAGTTTGACGAGTCTCTACGTCCAACTCTACGTAAAGCTGGCTTTGTTACTCGTGATGCTCGTAAAGTTGAGCGTAAGAAAGTTGGTCTTAAGAAAGCACGTAAGAAGACACAGTTCTCAAAGCGTTAATTTATTACGTTTCAAGAATTCAAAAACCCAGCTTATGCTGGGTTTTTTGTTTTCTATGCTCTCAATACTCACATCAAAGTGAGCACTGTTACAAAATTCCGCTTAATTTTGCCTAAAAATATCGTGTCAGATTAAAAAAGTTCAATAAATATAATAATTAGTGCAAATCGAACGGTAACTTGACGGTTTTTTTTGCTACAATTGGCGGAGCAAGTAGAAAGACCTGAGATCCAGTCATGCGATTTGGTGCGTATCCTTAGTCGGGGGTTGATCTTAGTCAGTATATTGTTGTGTCAGATGCGATATTATAAATACGCGGTTCCATGCTCGAAGTAATCATAGATGACTTTCTTCCGGTTTATTCGGGCATGGATCTGGAATAACCTTGTTTTAATCAAGGTATTTATTTATGATCGCGTCTATTTTGTAATTTCTTAAATTAACCTGCTGTAACTGATGTTCTCAATATAGCAAGTGTTGGGAATCAAGTGGAGATAAGTGGATGAGCAATGCGCCTGTAGACAACAGCCGACGTCGCTTTTTAACTATCGCTACCTCTGTTGTAGGTGGCGTTGGTGCGGTTGGAGCTGCTGTTCCTTTTATTGCGTCCTGGAATCCAAGTGAGCGAGCTAAATCTGCAGGTGCGCCTGTAGAAGTAGATATCAGCAAGCTTGAGTCTGGACAACTTATTCGTGTTGAGTGGCGAGGCAAACCAGTTTGGATTGTTAATCGTACACCAAAAATGCTAGAACAAATGAAGCAACACGAAGGTAATCTTCGTGATCCTAACTCAGAAGAGCCACAACAGTTGGCATCAGCTCAGAACGGGTATCGTTCTAAGCGACCTGAAATCTTCGTTGCGGTTGGGATTTGTACTCACTTGGGATGTTCACCAACCTTCTTAAATGGTAGTTTTGGTGAGTTAGTTGAAGGTACTGATAGTGGCTTCTTCTGTCCATGTCATGGTTCAAGATTTGATATGGCAGGGCGCGTATTCCAAAACGTACCTGCACCTCTAAACTTAGAAATCCCTCCGTATACCTTTATTGACGACACTACCATTTTGGTAGGTGAAGAAGAAGGGGTTGCATAATGTCTGGTCAAGTAGATAAAGCTGCAAATACGGGTGTTGTTGGTAAAGTTGTTGATTGGATTGACGATCGTATTCCTATGACTCGCGTCTGGAATATGCACATCGCACAGTACCCAGCACCAAAAAACTTTAACTTTTGGTACTTGTTTGGCTCGCTTGCCATTCTAGTACTAGTAAACCAGATTGTTACTGGTATCTGGCTAACCATGAGCTACGTACCTTCAGCCGAAGGTGCGTTCGCGTCTGTTGAATACATCATGCGTGATGTTGAATACGGTTGGTTATTGCGTTATTTACATTCTACCGGTGCATCCGCTTTCTTTGTGGTGGTTTATCTCCACATGTTCCGAGGTATGATTTACGGTTCCTACCAAAAACCACGTGAACTACTGTGGTTGTTTGGTATGTTTATTTTCCTTGCACTAATGGCTGAAGCTTTCATGGGTTACTTATTACCATGGGGTCAGATGTCATTCTGGGGTGCTCAGGTAATTATTTCACTATTCGGTGCTATCCCAGTAATTGGTGAAGATTTAACACAGTGGATCCGTGGTGACTACGTAATTTCAGGTGCCACACTAAACCGTTTCTTTGCATTACATGTAATCGCACTTCCTCTGGTATTGGTTATCTTAGTATTCTTGCATATCGTAGCATTGCATGAAGTTGGCTCTAACAACCCTGATGGCGTTGAGATCAAGCGCAAGAAAGGTTCAGTAGCTGAAGAAGACAAGCCTAAGTTCAAGTTTCACGAGTACTACACAAGTAAGAAAGATATTGTGGATGCAATTCCGTTCCACCCTTACTACACAGTAAAAGATGTGTTGGGTGTTGCTGGTTTCTTAATTTTGTTCTGTGCTGTTGTATTCTTTGCTCCAGAGATGAAAGGTTTCTTCCTTGAAGCGCCAAACTTTGAAGCTGCGAACCCGCTTAAGACACCTGAGCATATTTTCCCTGTATGGTATTTCACACCATTCTATGCGATTCTACGTGCAATTCCTGATAAATTATTAGGGGTAGCGGCGATGGGTGCATCGATCGTAGTGTTAGCGTTGCTACCGTGGATTGACCGTGGTTCAGTTCGCTCAATTCGCTACCGCTGTGGTTTCCATAAAGTGAACATCGCACAGTTTGTTGTTACCTTCTTAATCCTAGGTTGGGCAGGTGCAACACCGCAGACAACGTTCTCGACAATTTTGTCGCAGATCTGTACTGTGACGTATTTCATGTTCTTCGTTTTACTATTCGTGTACTCGAAGAATGAAACAACGAAGCCACTACCAACGAGGTTGACGAAATGATGAAAAAGCTAGTAATCGGTTTATTCGCATTGTTGCCAACACTATCGATGGCAGCTGGCCCGTCAGTACCGCTGATGGAAGCAAATAATGATTTAACTGATAACGCATCTTTGCAGCGTGGCGCTAAGCTATTTATGAACTACTGCTTAGGCTGTCACCAAATGCAGTATCAGCGTTATGAGCGTACTTTCAGAGATATTGGTATTCCAACCGAAATTGGTAAAGAAACCCTTATCTTTGATGGTTCAAAAGTGGGTAGCCACATATTGAACGCAATGGATCAGGATGACGCCGCTAAGTGGTTTGGTGCTCCTCCTCCAGACTTAACGCTTATCTCTCGCGTTAAGTCACCGGACTATATCTATACTTACTTGAAGTCATTCTACAAAGATGATTCTCGCCCATTTGGTGTAAACAATGTTGTTTTCCCACTGGTGGGGATGCCTCACGTATTACAAGAGTTACAGGGTTTACCAACACCTATCACTGAAGAAGTGGAAGAAAATGGTCAGACAGTAACTAAAGTGGTTGGCGTAGAGACTGACGGTACTGGTGAGATGAGTGTTGATGAATACGATCAAGCAGCTCGAGATATTACAAATTTCTTAGCGTATGTTGGTGAGCCATCTCGCCTACAGTCAGAAGCGCTAGGTATCAAAGTAATTGGCTTCTTGGTTATCTTCTTCATTTTGGCATTCTTCTTGAAGAAAGAATACTGGAGAGATGTTCATTAATTTGAATATTCAAAGGTAGTTTTTGCAATAGGGGCGTTCGCCCCTTTTGCTGTTTAAAGTGATTTAATTACTTTTAGTTTTTTAATGGAGGTAGGCATGGCCGTTGCTGCCAATAAGCGCCCTGTAATGACACTTTTTTCTGGGTCAAACTGTATGTACAGTCACCAAGTACGTATCGTACTTGCTGAGAAAGGTGTAAGTGTTGATATTCATCAGGCTGAAAAGGACAACTTACCGGAAGCGTTACATGAGATTAATCCGTATGGTACTGTACCTACGCTAATCGATCGTGAGCTTGGTTTGTATCAAGCAAATATCATTATGGAATATCTAGATGAGCGCTTCCCGCACCCTCCGCTGATGCCTGTATATCCGGTAATGCGTGGTCGTAGTCGTCTAATGATGCATCGTATTGAAACTGATTGGTACTCACTAGCTGAAAAGATTAGTGACGGTGGTGACGATGCTGCTCAAGCTCGCAAAGAGTTAACTGAAGCTTTACTCGCTGTTGCGGCTATCTTCACTGAAGCGCCTTACTTTATGAGTGAAGAATTTAGTCTTGTAGATTGCTACTTAGCACCACTGTTATGGCGTTTACCACAACTTGGTATTGAACTAAATGGCGCTGGAAGCAAAGAGCTTAAAGAGTACATGTTACGTTTATTCGAGCGTGATTCATTCCAAGCATCACTAACGGATGCTGAGCGTGAGATAAGATCATAATGACGTCTAATCGTCCTTACTTGCTCCGCGCTTTTTACGAGTGGATAGTAGATAACGAATGCACGCCACATTTAGTGGTCAATGCAGACTATCCCTCTGTACAGGTTCCTGCACAATTTGTTCAAGAGGGGCAAATTGTGTTGAATGTGAATCCGTCGGCGGTAACGAACTTTTCCATGGATAACCATGCAATCAGCTTTAATGCGCGCTTTAGCGGACAGCCTATGCAGGTGTATGTGCCTAATGGTGCTGTATTGGCTATCTATGCACGGGAAAATGGTGAAGGCACCGTATTCACGCCTGAAGAAGAAGTCTTTGAAGATGAAGCTTTAGAGTTGGTAGAAGAGACTGAAGTCTCACCAGAGCTTGACGCTAAACCTGAGCCAGAAAAGAAGAAAGGCTCGCATCTTAGAGTAATAAAATAAAAAAACCTGCGAATGCAGGTTTTTTTATGTCAGCATTTTATGCTCTTTACCATGTGGTTATTGGTCACTCTTTCAAGTAGAGCAAGTATTAAGACTAATATCTAAATCTCAGGTTAAATAACCTGAGATTTAGATAAGGAATGAGCTAACTCATTGCTTTTAAGACCACATTAAACTATCCGCTTCTCTAGCCAGACAGTTTTGGGGATAACAAGGCAAATTTACGTACCAATAGCGAGCTATTGGAAGTGAGTTCAACGCAGTTAGCGCTAAAATTGACTGCTAGAAAGGCATTAATTATCCGAAGCTCAGGTTAAATATATTCAAAGGCCTTAACCACCCGTTTGACGCCATTAATGTGACGAGCTATCTCAACAGCTGAGTTGGCTTCTTGCTTTGATACTAAACCCATCAAAAATACTTCTGAGTTTTCAGTAACCACCTTAATATTTGCACCATTGACCTCATCAGCCGCCAATAGTTTGGTTTTTACCTTAGAAGTTAGCCAAGTGTCATGGGTTTTTGTGGTGATGCCTATATTGGTGCTTATTCTAAGCTGGTTATGGACTTGCTTGACCCCCGCGATATTGTGTAATGCACGTTCGGCTTCAGTTTTCATTTCTTGATTGGCTACTTGACCAATCATCAGTACAACACCATTGACACTAACGAGTGTGATATTGGCATGATCGGCAAGACGTTTAACCTCTTTAATCGCCAATGTGCCTTTAATCTCGATATTATTGTCGTCAATTTGCGCACCAATCGTGCGTCTGTCATTGGCAGCGGATACTGCGCCAGCAGTACCTGCTACCACAGCAGCAGCACAGCCCTGCAAGAGTAATACCGCGGCAAGTAAGGAAGCTATTCTCATCATCATATTTCATCCTGAGGGAATAAAATGGCATCAATTAATTCACTGAGACAGTGAGTATTAAATAGTTGTGACTCAATGATCCGGCTAGGTCGCTTACTGGGGATCCGGATTTCTACATCCTGAGGGCCAAGTAGGCCTGTTAATTCTCCGCCGTCATCCCCGACTAATGCTATCACTTTCATATCTCGAGTTAATGCGGCTTCAACCGCGCCAATTACTGCCTTTTCTTGTCCATTAATGGCATATGCGACAAGTAAGTCACCTGGTTGTGCAAAAGCACGTACTTGTTTGGCAAAGCGCTCTCGCGCTTTGCCATTTTCGGGTGTTGCTAAGTTATACTGTTCATTGGTCAGTGCGAGTGCTGGTAGGCAAGGGCGCTCTGTTTCATAAAAGTTACTAAGTATTGTTGCCAAATGATGCGCTAGCATATGATTGCTTGGCGCGCCGCAGCAGATTATCTTATTGCCATTAATAAGGCTTTGCGCCATTGTCATTGCTGCCATCTCCAGGGCCTTAGGTAGCACTTCCCCAGCGGCAATCTGCGCTTGAATTGATTCTGTAAATATAGACTTAATAGATTCTTGCATGCTAAAAAATATTCTTAATCCAGTTTATTTCAGAAGGAGCTACCCCTTGAATTGCAACAAAGTCGACTCTCAGCTGTGTGTTATGCAAATTGTGTTGTGCCAAGTAATTATAAATACTACGCTTTAATCTTTGAAGCTTAGTTTTGGAAAGTGCATTAATTGCACCACCAAAATTTTTACTGTCACGGTATTTAACTTCGACGAACACCAACACTTGCGCTTCTCTCATAATGAGGTCAATTTCACCATACTTGCAATGAAAGTTTCTCGTTACAGGTGTTAGTCCCTGCTTTACCAAGTATTGTTCCGCAATTAACTCAAAGTGTTCACCTTTATTCCGTGTGTTATTAAATAGTCCCTTAAACATACAAAATCCTATCTTATTAGTGAGGTGCTCTGTGCTTCCTCTTTTTGCATAAACAATGGCAGTGGGGGTTGCTCATCCAAGCTAACTAAACGGATCTGCTTGTTGCGATATTGTGCCCAGCTGAGGCTGCGTACAATGTCGGCATTATCACGGATGCTGAGCTGCCCGGTCAGGCCCTCAAAGCTTTTACCCGATAACCAAGCAAGTTGGCGCAGCTCTGATATAAGGTTAGTCGCATCATATGCCATGGCAAATAGGCGTTGCTCCAAGTCAGCTTGCTCAGGCCAAAGCGCTTGGTATGTCTCCCTAATGGCATTTCTATCTATCGCTCCTGGTAGCATCCAAGGCTGTTCAGTAAAATAAAGCCCTTCTAAATCCCCTTTATCAGTTACATCAATTTGTTTACTGTAACTACGTGAACTTGCGTACAGAGGAATTTTATTGGCAAAAGTACTTACATTCACATCTAAATAAGGCTTAAGTAGGCGCGTTTCCATCGCATCGCCTAAGATATAAACCACATCTATATCGCGTCGTGAGCGAGTTTCACTTTTTACTTCCTTGCGAAAGAGGTTTTTGATTACGTTGGTACGGGCTTTTGAGGCATCGACTTCAAGTAGGTCGGTGATCACCTCAGCCATGTCTTCGCTGTTCGTGTAATAGCCAATCTCAGGTGCAGTTTCAGAATAGTGCTTCCAGCCCTCAACAAAATGCTCAATTAAACGCTTGCCCGATGCACTAGCTGGTGCCAGTAGCATTGGCTTTTTGTATGCCTTAGCTAAAAAGTGCTTCATCGCTTGCTCGACTTCATGCTCAGGGTTTAGCGCAAAAAAGTACTGCTCATTAGTGCGTGGGGTAACGCTCTCTCGAGCGTTCAAAAAGAGTGTCGGGTAGAGAGAGAAATCAGGATTATCAACTAGTTTTTCGACGTTAGATTTCAGCAAAGGACCTATAACGAAGTCCGCATTCGCTTTGGCCAGTTGTGCCAGAATATCTTGCTCTGACGACATTTCATCAATAAAAAAAACTTCTTCAATGGTGCTACTATCCGTTGCTGCTAAAAAACCATTTTTAAGCGCGGTACCAAGGCGCTCGCTTGCTCCTGATTGTGGAATGAGTACCGCAAGCTTTCTTACATCGTAAGGCTCTAGTGCAACTGCACCCTGTAGATCTTTTGGTAGCAAGGCTGCGGCTGGGTGGTTAGCAAAGCGACGGCGCCAGTTATTCATAGCCTGGTCTAATTCAATGCTAGAGCCGAGATAAATTTGCTGATATTTAGCCAATGTGACCCAGCCACGTTGCAATACGCTTCCAGAATCAAAGCGCTCTAGTGCATAACTAGAGAGCTGTTGCAGGGCTCGCCAAATCTCATCGTCTAGCCCTGCGACATTAAGGTTGTTTTGTTGAGCAATGTCTGCCGCTTTGAAAAATTCAACGAGCGCTTTTTTAGGAAGTTGTTGTGAAGCATAAATGCTACCGAGTAGATATTCATACCATGCTTGGTGTTCAGGTGTATTTAACCTTCCTTCTAATGTATGCAATATAGTCAAGGCGCTTTCATATTGCTTCAGCTCTTTACGAGCATAGGCTACATATAATTTATTTTGTACGTGATCGACACTGGCCTTGCTTCCCATTGCCAAGCTTATCTGCTCTAGCATGAGCCAGTTTTTTTCTTCAATCGCAGCGTCTCTGGCTACGTAAAGTAGCTGAATTTTTGTGATGCCAGATTTACTTTTTGCTTTGGCAAAGAGTGAGGCAGCACTATCATCTGTCTGATTGATGGTGGTTGCTGTTTCGCTTTGTTGAGGCAATTTGGTGACATTTGTGCTTGTACTGCAGGCGGATAACCCCGACAATATGGCAACTAAAAGCGCTATCTTTTTAAACTGCACTGGCAAACCTTCTATTTCACGACTAAGTGGACATCTTACTGACTGACATTGGAGAGCTCAATGGCTAATCTTCACAACGAAAATAAAATCGGCACCCTCTATATTGTTGCAACACCAATAGGTAATTTAGAGGACATCAGTGAACGTGCACTGAAAGTATTAAGTCAAGTTGATTTAATCGCTGCTGAAGATACTCGTCACACGGGTAAATTATTAAGCCACTTTAGTATTAAAGCAAAAACTTTTGCCCTACATGATCATAATGAAAAGCAAAAAGCGCAGCAAATTTTGGATTGGCTTAATGAAGGCAAGGATATTGCGCTGGTTTCAGATGCAGGCACACCACTTATCAGCGATCCTGGCTATGCGGTGGTTAATTTATGTCGTGACGCGGGGGCAAATGTCACCCCTGTTCCTGGGGCATGTGCAGCTATTGCTGCGGTGAGTTGCTCTGGGCTCGCAACCGATAAATTTCAATTCGTCGGCTTTACTCCAGCAAAGAGCCAAGCGCGTCAGCAGTTTTTTAAAGAGGTTGTGACGTCAGGGATCACTAGCATCATGTACGAAAGCACCCATAGGATTATGGCCAGCCTCGAAGATATGAAAGCAGCCCTTGGCGAAACACAAAAGGTAGTATTTGCAAAAGAATTAACAAAAACGTATGAAACTTTTTTTAGTGGTACGGTAACAGAGCTCATCACTTTTTTGCATGACACACCAGAAAAGCAAAAAGGTGAGCTGGTATTGATGCTACCTGGTGAGGAGCGCGATGAGCAAGCTCTGACTCCAGAGGCAAGTAAGTTGATTGCGTTACTGGAGTCCGAAATGCCACTTAAAAAAGCATGTGGGGTTGCGGCTGAATACCTAGGACTGAAAAAGAATGCGTTATATAAAGCTTGGCTGGAAACTCGAGCGTAATAACCGGTTGCTTTGAACAATATTGGATTGAGAGAAACTTTATTGTTCAAAGCTTAAGTTATCTACTTTATAGAGACGGAATAACAACAACGTAACTACACCTTGTTATTCCAAACTCAGATCACTTGTCGTTACTGCATTTCCATGGTGTCACAAGGCACATACCAGATTGTAGAGTGCTGTTGTACTTATGTGTTGGTAGTACTTGCTCGCTTTGTTTCATACCAAGAGAACTAGCTTGGGTCATTGAGGTAAAGAACAGAGATATGATGTAAATGGCAGTTAGCTTTTTCATTTGTTTTTCCTTGTTTTTTGCTACCACCACATCTCTACATTTCTAATGCTTCCAATAAATAATTAAGAGTGAACTTTTTTGTAACTTTTACCTGAGCCATCAGTTGGCTACTTTGGGTCTGAGTGTCTTTTTTGATGATTAACGCATTGTTTCTGTTACTTATATAAAAATTAGTAGCGCTTGAGTCGTACGGTAGCTCAAACTTTTTGTGCTCTGGTTCGGTTTTTGATATATCGAGTTGATGATAGCTAACACGTGATAAATCATGTTCAGTCCAGATGACCAGATCTTCATATAGCTGTATTTCTGAATTGGACTCTAATACTGCTCTAGTATGTAGAGGAAGAATACTTGCATCTTTTGGTTTGATAAACAGCTCACCTTCTATATTCGCCAGCAATAAGTTTCCCTCAAATTCTCGCACAAACTTAAAACCACTGAAGAGGTGCGTTAACTCGTTATGCTCCCAGCGATATACCAGCCATTGGGAGTCTGACTTAGCGGTAAAATAAACGGCTTTCCCATCACTGGCGATCACTACGCTGTGAGGGGTCGCAGTATGGCGGATAGACTCAGTTATCGGGGAGGAGTGAGTGTAGTCAACTTTTATAATGGTTTTATCTTGTTTGACTGCAAATGCTTGAGCTTTACGAGCGTGGCTCAGGTCGGTTAATTTATCTGTGCTTTGCAATAAAACACCTTTCTCATTTGGTATTGAGCTTTGAAACTTGACTATTTGTGTATTGTCTTGATGTTGAATTTTGGCAATAAAGCTACCGTCATCACCTATGTTGATAAGTGATTGAATGTCGCTATCAAAGTGATACAGCTTACGTTTTGGAGTACTATTAAGAGGTAGTGTTAGCTCCAAAAAGAACGCCCCTTTTTTTAGCTCTGACAGCATATGAAGCTGCTGGCTCTGAGGCTGATAACTCAACATGTACACAAAGTCATCGGCAAGATGGGTTTGCATTTGTTGCTCTAAGTTGTGCTCTATGAGGCCTTGCTCTGTTGCGATTAAGAGGGTGTTGTTGTCTCGCCAGTCAAGGTCTATCAGTTTACTTGAATGTGGCACTAACCCGATACGTTGTAAACTGCGAAGGTCATATATTTCTATATAAGAGTGCTCAGCTAAGCTATCGAAAACAAGCAGCGCGATTTTATCTTGCTGTGTCGAAACTGCGCCTGCGAAAAAGTTAATATAGGATTCCGCATTTTTAATTACCGCCTCAATCGTGCCT
The DNA here is from genome assembly GCF_013366255.1 of Pseudoalteromonas sp. McH1-7. Lineage (NCBI taxonomy): Bacteria > Pseudomonadati > Pseudomonadota > Gammaproteobacteria > Alteromonadales > Pseudoalteromonadaceae > Pseudoalteromonas > Pseudoalteromonas sp. McH1-7. Next base: position 69,675 of record NZ_JABWPQ010000018.1, read on the forward strand.
GTTTTATGGCTGTACTGATAAAGATGAAACGCACTTTGTGCGTGTGAAGCGCCGAGAAAGTATAAGGTGTCTTCAGTTGGTCCAAGGAAAATATCAGCAATAAGAAATTGAGGGTCAATAATATGCCGCGTTTGACCAGTTTGAATATTATACTCGATGATAGTCGAGTTGCCTTTCACAACATCAGAGATAAATAAACGCTCACCAGAGTGAGAAAATGCCATTGCATCAGGCCAATTAACGTTCTCCATGATGACACTTTCTGTACCTGTGCCTTGATTGCTCAGTATGATGGAATAATCCTGTTCTCCATTAAGCTTTGCTGCATAGGCAGAAAGCCCCGAAGTTGACTCAGCAAATGACAGCTGATCTGCGCCTACGGTTGTTTGTACTAGTGGTTGAGCTGAAATAGAGGTTTGTTGCGAAAGTGGAATAAATAACGCCAATAGGGGTAATGCAAGCAACAGTAAATAGGGGGACAGATGAGACGACTTTTTTGCTTGCCACTGTGAACATTGGTGATTGCCATGCCCTTGTGAAGGGCACTGTGTTGTTTTACAGGTGTTGGCATTACACACCAGCTTATATCCTCTTTTTGATACATGCTGGATAAAGTGTGGTTGTTTAGGGTCGTCTTTAAATGCTTGACGAAGTTTACTAATGCAGCGCCTTACAGCAGCGTCACTGACAAGCACCCCGGCCCATACTTCATCATGTAGCTCATTGATACTAATGTATCGATCTTGATTGTTATATAAGTACTCTAAAACTTCAAAAACCTTCGGCTCTAGCTCTATTAATTCTTCCTCTATACATAATTTATGCTCGTCCTTTAACAAGATTATTCTTTTCATAATTGTCATTCTTGTAAGAGTTAAAAAATAAAACCATATAAAACAATATCGTACGTTTCGGTTTTTGAAAAATTAGGATTTAGTTATTCCATTAATGATTCTAAGGGATATAAGTTTGTTTGTGAAACATAAATTATCACAAAGATTAACTCTTGTTATTGGGGTGTGAATGTGAAGCGATTCGAGAAACTAAAATCAATAGCGCTATCTCAACCCAAAATATTTCAACAGCAAAAAATGAATGAGATTAAGTGGTTTAAAAATGGTTGTAGTGAATGTCCCGAGTCTGGTCAGTGTAAATCATCAGAGCCTTCGCCCGAGGCGCCTAACAGCTAAATCGATTTTCCAAATAGCAGTGCATGTTTTATCACCCAGCGTGCATTGTTTTAAACAAGATGGGTGAGATTTAAAGGAATACAAAAATGTCTATCAACAAACTTAAAGAAATTGCACAAAAACAAAAAATCAATGCTTCTAAAGAAGTACTGCAGATCATGCGTACTCAAGGCTGTTCAAGCTGCTGTAGCTTTAGTGAAGGTGGTAACTCACAAGAAGCGAAAAATATTCAGTAAGCATCCTTAAGCCAGTCGCCGCTACTCTCTTTGTGTCGACAAGCCGTCACACACTATGTTGGTCGGCATGTTAATTCAATGGTGGATAGGGACTGTACTTAGCATTGAGATAAATACTATTCGGAGAAGAATAATGAGTATTCAAAAACTAAAGAAATTATCAAAACTAAAACAAGTTCAAGTAAGCAAAGATGCTTTAAGCATTATGCGTACACAAGGTTGCTCAAGCTGCTGTAGTTTCAGTGGCGGTGGTAACTCGCAAGAAATGAAGTAGCAAAGTGGGTTAAGACCACACTGAGTTATTTCAGGGAGAGTGCTTAGGCGACTGATGTCATCAATCCGCTCCCAATACAGCATCAGTTTTATCAATAGATTGGTGCTGTTGTTCACCGTTATCTTAATGATTATCAGCCGTCACTTGGTGATTGTTAGGGAAAATACCGCGCCGTGTAAAACAATAATAAGGGGTTTGCAATGGTTCCATTGCTCAAAAAGGATATTCAATTTGTGCCACGCGAAGAAGAGGGATTAGTTGTTCTTTGTCGTGAGTTACCAAATGGGTCAAAAGCCGAAATTAGAATACATCCAATTCAAGCGTTCATTATGGTGTTATTTGATGGACAGAACGACAAAAGCAAAGTTGCACAAGTGATAGCAGAGGTAATGAGTATCGAACCGCAAGCAGCGGTTGATATTGTCGAAACACTTCTTAATCGATTTTCGTTATTTTTTACCGACACGCCTTTATCCGACACATCATTGCTTTCTCATAACCCAGAGGCTTTTTTGTTCGAAGGAGACGATACACTCATCGTTAACCGTCGCGAGGATGCACCGGGAGCTATCGTATGGGTTGTCACGGAAGATTGTAACCGTAAGTGTAAGTACTGCTATAAAGATGCCAAGTTTGTAGCTGATGGGTTTGCTCGTGATATTGCTTTTCCTTTCGAGCGCGTTACTCAAATAATTGATGAAGCCGCAATGATAGGTGTCAATCGCTTGATCTTCACCGGAGGAGAGCCCTTACTGCGCCAAGACTTGCCAGAAGTCATAGGGCATACGATAGATCAAAATATTATTCCAATAGTCATCACAAAAATGCGAGTAGAAGGTGACATGATGGCACGGTTAGTAAAAGCCGGCCTAGAAGAGCTTCATGTCAGTCTAGATTCAGTAGTCGAAGCGGAGGTCGAGAAGCTAGTTGGTGTTGAAGGTGCTTTAGATGACATGCTAGTGACCATCAACGCTTGCTGTGAAAATGGTATTAAAGTCGTACTAAGGCCAGTCATGACGGCGATTAATGTAGACAATCTTGAGCAGCTGATTTCTCAGACCTATGCCATGGGAGTCAGAGAGTTTGTGATTGATGTATATGGGAAAACCTGTGGTCGCCATGAGCCTAGTTTTATGCTGAGTGACGAACAAGAAGCACAACTAAAAGTCACAGTAAAAAGCCTAAAAGAGAGGTATACGCAGGCAAAGTTCGGATTTAACTTCGATTTACGAGAAGCGACCGAAACCAAAGGGTGCATGGAAGGCTTAAAAGGGATCACCGTTCAGCCAAATGGACTGTGTGTTAAGTGTGAACATATACCACCTGGACCTCATAATACCTTTGGTGATTTAAACGAAAGTGGTTTGCTGGATATTTGGATCTCTGAAAAAATGAAAGAGATAGTCATTCCAAGTCGTAAATTTTTCAAAGGCACATCGTGTTATAAATGCGATCTGTTTCGAAACTGCAACTACGTCCGTGGTCGTTGCACCGTTACAGCTAAAGGGAAGTTCGGCACTATTCATGCGCCTGATCTTTATTGTCCCATCGGTGAATTTCATAAAAGTAATGAGATCGATGTACACGTAATTAATGCGTAGGAGTGATGGCGATGAGAAGATTTGGAAAACTTGGTGTCATTCACCAACACGCAGATAGCTACTCGCTTGACTACTTTCCCATCGCGGGACAGCAAGAAACGCCGAGTATTGAGTTACACCCTTTGGTTGTCTATATCTTGTCTTTGTTAGATAAGCAGTGGACAGTTGAAAAAATAGTGGAAGATTTACCGCGTCATTTTGATATTGCGCCAGAACATGCACAAGAAATTACAGATGATGTTGATGTCGTTTTTGAACGTCACTTTACTTCACAGCAGCATGAGCCTTCAGGTGTTACTATTGATGAAGAGGCCGTCCGAACACAAGTACGAGCGCTAAGTCAGCATACACCACTGACCACTCGAACAACCGTATTTAAAGGTAATCGCTCGCCATTTCCGATGACATTACAGTGGCTTGTTACAGACTTTTGTAACCGTAAATGCGTGTATTGTTATCAAGGTGCACCGCTAAGTAGTAAAACGGAAGATTCCTCTGTTGATATTGATGTCATAAAAAGATTGATTAGAGAAACCGCGCAGCTTGGTGGCAAAGAAGTACTACTGACAGGCGGTGAGCCGTTACTACGTGAAGATATTTATGAAGTCATGGTATATGCGTTACAACACGGTTTAACTCCTGACTTCATCAGTAAACAATTTGTGAGTGTAGAGAACGCTAAAAAGCTTGCAGCTGCTGGGTTGAAAGATGCGTTTTTCAGCATTGATAGCCTAGAAAAAGAGGCCGCGAAATCACTCACAGGAATTGGTGGGTTTGCCAAGAAAATCGGCCAAACCGTTGAGAATATGGTTACAGAGGGAATACGTGTGCACGCGAAGTCACTGTTAACTTCGCTTAATGCTCATGCCTACACTGAAACGTTAGAAACTTTAGAGCGACTTGGGGCTCACTCCATCACGATTGATACCTACTCTGATAACCTACAGCGTCATGATGATGATTTACACGCCTCAGTGGCACAAATGCACGAAGTCCGCGATGCGGTTGACACTTTTTTAGCCACCCAGCCAAAGTTGAAAGTGTATTATCGCTCTGAACAGATAGAAAAAGACATCGATTATGATATTGACGGCTTTGTCTGTCATAACGGCCGTACACAATTATTGTTTTATCCTAATGGGGACATTTCCAAGTGCGATAAGAAGCTACCTGGTGGAGACATGATAGTTGGCAGCGTGTTGAATCAAAGTGTTTTTGAAGCATGGAATAGCACGGCCTTATTAGAATCGTTAGACCCACCAAGAGATAAGTATAAAGGCACTCCTTGCTTTACCTGTGACAGTTTTGACACCTGTAATATTCGCGGGCGTTGCTACTACGGTGCTTACATGTCAACGGGAACATTATATGGCCCGCAGGAAGGGGCATGCAAATATATGGTGGGGGTGAAAAGTGTTTGTTAATCAATTCTTAAAGCTAAAAGATAAATCACGACTAGTCAAAGAGTCCAACCGCGTCATCTTATTTACTGTCGACAAGGGAGAGAAGTTTGCCTCTTTATCTGTGGTGCACGCGTTGGTGCTTGCACTGAGTACTGGTGAAAACAGTACCACGGATATCCGAGATGGATTGATGGAGATTTTTGACTTTGAGCAAAGTGAAGCGCAGCAGCTCATCAGTGATTTGCTTGTTCAAACGGCTGACTTTATCGATGTGCAAGACCATGCTTTTACTGAGCTTAATGCACGTTATGATGCCGAGGACTTTATATATCAAGCCGAGCCAACACCCTGGCAAAATAAACTAGAGGTGCCCAATACTGTGGTGTGGATGACAACAAATCGTTGTCCTGCTGATTGTGTTTATTGTGTTATCCCGACATTAAAAGCCAATGAAATTGCGCCAAATGAACTCACAACAGAGCAGGCATTTAAGTTTTTGTCTGAGTGTGTTGCACTTGGGGTGAAGTATGTCAATTTGCATGGTGGCGATCCTTTCTTACGTAAAGACATGATAGAGATCATTGAGTACCTGCTTGAGCATGATGTATTCGTAGATGTGTCAACCAAAATGCCACTACGGGAGAGCTTAATCGAGCGCCTAGCAAAGGCGGGGTTAGATACGCTTCAGGTCAGTATAGATAGCAAAATACCAAAAATTGCTGATGCCATTGTGAAAGTAAAAAACTGGCTGCCAAAAATTAACCAAACTATTGAGCTATGTCAGAAATATGATTTGAATGTTCGCGCTAATATTGTTGTGACGGCCATGAATATTGATGGGATCCCAGACTTGCTGAGATACCTCATTGAAGAAAAGGGTATTACAGATGTTGGCATGTCGAGCTATTTACGTTCTGAACATAAACATGATGATGATCTGCTAATTAATCAGCAGCAACGAGAGTGGCTAGTTAATGCTGTTAACGAAATATCAGCACAATACCCTGATATTGAAATAGGCAACATCTCCGTGAAGAGTGAAAGAGAAGTGTCTGTATCGATCCCTGGCTTTGGCTCTTGCGCGGGTGGTAAGACGGCACTGGTCATCGGCTCTGATGGAGAGTGTGCGACATGCGATCGCACTATGCCTTATCAACAGGCTCGAATTGGCAACGTGAAAGAATCTTCTATTCGTGATATCTGGAATGGTGAAGCATTGGAATACTTGCTAGATCCGCCACGAGAAGAGTATGAGGGGACGCCATGTTTTGACTGTGATCATTTTCAGCAATGCAATGTGCGTCAACGTTGCTATTACCGCGCTCAATTGATTAATGGCCGACTTTATGCGCCTGACTATTTATGTGCAAAGTTACCTGAACCTCCAGTGGAAATGTTTTGAGGTGTAAAATATGGAAGTGATAAAAGCAAATGCCGTGTGTAAGACGTTTTCAAGACCTTTGGCGTCGACCCAAACTGGGGTGATTGCGGCGATAAAACAATTTGTTGCACCACCAAAAGAGAATATCAATGTTATTGATAACGTCTCCCTATCCGTTCAGCAAGGTGAGTTTGTGGGGCTGTTGGGGGCGAATGGTTCAGGCAAGTCAACATTGTTGAAATTACTCACAGGGATTTTGCAGCCTGATGCTGGTTCGCTTACGGTACTTGGGCATCACCCATCTAAAGAGCGCAAAGCGTACACCAAGAAAATTGGTGCCGTGTTTGGGCAAAAGAGCTTACTGTGGTGGAATGTGGCTATCATTGAGTCGTTTCGGCTTTATGCTTCTATCTACAAACTCAGCCGCCAAGATAGTGAACGTCGCATTGAGCAACTCAGCGAGTTACTTGGACTCAGAGATTTGTTGTCGTCGCCACCGAAAAAACTTTCTTTGGGTCAGCGCATGAAAGCTGAAGTTGTCGCTTCGTTGCTACATCAGCCACAGCTTATTTTTCTGGATGAGCCAACCATTGCCATGGATCCGGTTTCGCGGCTTAATTTGATGAACTTCTTGTTGCAGCTTAATCGAGATGAAGGCACGAGTATCGTGCTGACATCTCATAATATGGCAGATGTTCATCACTATTGTCAGCGCAGTGTGATAATGGAGCAAGGCGCAGTGCTATTTGATGGTAAAACCTCGGATATCTTGTCATTGGAGCACGTTAAGGTATTAGAAATTAAAACCTGCTCAGCGCTTGATAGCCAGTTGTTGTCTGAGTTCGAATACGAATTGATAGAAGATAATCACTATCGTATAAAGACCTCAACTGAACTTGCGAAAGAAGCGCTGTCACGGCTGGCTTTTCACCCTAACGTGAAAGATGTCAACCTCTCTCCACCGAGCTTAGATCATGCCATTCATCACTTTATGACTGCAGCGAGAAATACGTTATGAATAGCATGGTTTTTATTCGCTTCTTGCAGTTGTCACTCAAAGATTTATCGGTATTTCGTAGTGATTTTATTATTAGCATCATACACATCCTTATCTATCAGGGGATCTTTATTTTATTTTGGGATGCGTTACTACGACAACTGGACTCACCACTGGGTGAGTGGGACAAAGGGAGCTTGGCACTACTTATTTTGGTTGGCTTAATATTTTCTTCAATCAGAATGCTATTTTTCGGATTCACTACCATGAGTAGCAAGGTGATCAACGGTGAACTTGATAAATACCTTTGTCGTCCAGTTTCCCCTTTGTTAGCGTTACTAGCCGAAGATACCAAGATTTGGGCTGCGGGCCATTCATTATTAACTTGTAGCATTTTGTTCTTCTTTATGGACCAAGTGTATGACTACCAGTTTACTACGCTATCTTTTGTGTACTTTTCAATCTCTATTTTGGTGGGCAGTTTAACGCTGGTACTGATGGAGGGTTGTATTGCACTGAGCGCATTTTGGTTTGGTAATGTGGACAGGTTATTTTATTTAATCAATAGTTTTGGCGATTTTCAGCGCTATCCCATCACTTTATTTCCTAAATTATTACAGCACTTTCTTATTTATGTTTTGCCCATTGGTTTAGTGTCATCTATACCGGTCATGTTTCTTGTTGGAATGTATGACGAGCCAGCCTCGATGCTGATTATTCAGGGAGTTATTTTACTCTTCTGGCTATGTGGCTTTGTCTGGCTTTGGCGCTGCGCTTTGCGCCGTTACGACTCGTTAGGGGGGTAAGATGAGCGTATTACAATTACTCCGGTTAGAGTTAAAAGAAGCAACCCACTTTCGAACAAACTTGTACGCTTGGGTGTTATCGCATCCATTGCAGTTGTTGATTATTTACATGCTATGGCAAGGGATATTTCACTTTACTGACTCAGTTGCGGGTTACAGCTTGCAACATATCGTCATGTATTATTTTTTAGTGCATTTTATTAATTCATTTTTATCATCAGCATATACTGTGAACTATCAAGTATGGAGTGATATTAATGAAGGAGGACTGGATAAATTCCTTTGTCGGCCTTTCAATTATTTAACGCTAATCTCAATAAAAAACCTGTCCAGACCTGGAATTGATGCGCTGTTCGCCTTGCCTGTACTGGTCATTGCAGTGTGGCTCGCCCCTCAGCAAAGTAGCGTCTTTAGTTGGGTGATGTTCACGTTTTCAGTATGGTTGTCCTTATTACTATTAATTGAAATTCAAAAGGTGATTGGTCTACTGTCATTGTGGCTGGAAAAGGTATTTGGGCTAAGAGATATTTTATTTAGCTTTATGATGCTGCTCTCAGGTCAGTTATTACCTTTGAGTATTTTGCCTCAATGGCTAGGAGAAATAGCCCTTTATTCTCCATTTGCTGCACTTTTTCACGCACCAATTTCACAAGTTTTACCAAGCCAAAGTGTCACAGGGCTCAGTGCAATTGAGTTACAACTACTATGGCTCTTGGTATTTATTTTATTCAGTAAACTGCTATGGACGGTAGGAAGACCTAAATATCAGTCTTTGGGTGGTTAATAATAAGAGGAAGTAAGATGTCAAAAGCCATTATCAAAGCCAGTGAACTCGGAAAGTATTATCAAGTCGGTAATATTAAGACGCAGGTTTTTAACTCGCTGTCATTTGCAGTTGAGGAAGGAGAGTTTGTTTCTATCGTTGGACCATCCGGTGCAGGAAAAACAACGTTACTAAATACAATTGGGTTGTTGGAGAAGTTTCAGTCTGGGCGCTTACAAGTAGCGGGAGCAGACGTTGCAACAATGAAAGACCAACAGCTTTCGCAGCTGAGAAATCAATATATTGGGTTTATTTTTCAAAATTTTAATTTATTACCCGAGATGACGGTGCTAGATAACGTGATGTTGCCGCTAGAAATAGCGGGTGTCTCCTCTGCCATAGCAAAAGAAAAAGCGGTATATCAGCTGGAGAGGATGGGACTAAAAGGGCGAATGGATCATAAGCATTTCTTGCTCTCTGGAGGTCAGCAACAACGGGTTGCGATTGCGCGTGCATTGATTTCAGAGCCTAAAGTTATCCTCGCCGATGAACCAACAGGGAATTTGAATTCGCAAATGGCAATGGAAATTATGAAACTGTTGAAAGAAATTAATGCAGAAGGCACTACCATTTTGATGGTGACGCATGATGAGCATTTATCACAGTTGGCAACGAGGCAAATTATGTTGTCGGACGGTAATATCATAGAGTCTCAGCAGCAGGAGTTAGCTTCATGCGGTTAGGCTCGTTAGTTAATAATCTTAAGTCACAGAGTTTGATTAGTGCATTAGTTATATTACTTATCGCCACCGGCCTTGGGGCATTTGGCACTACCTATTCTGTGTATCACGTCATGTCTAGTAATCCAATGTCATATGCTGAGCACACTACAAGATATGTGTTGTTAAATGATTGGAGTCCAGACAAAGAGTTTGACTTTTCTCCGCCGCTTCTGAGCTATCAAGATGCAAAGCAACTCGCAGCACTGAACGAAATGGGTAAAAGTGCTTTAACCTACGACTCAAAGCTCGTGTCACAAGTACCTGATTCGCCTTATATCTATGAATTCACAGCCAGAGCTACCACCCCCGACTTTTTTTCCATATTTGCGATACCATTTCGATATGGAAATGCTTGGTCTATGCAAGATGAGCATGATGAAACTGAGGTGGTAGTTTTGTCTCAACAAGCAAACGCGCAATTATTTAACGGTATAAATAGCGTTGGTAAAACGCTAATGCTAGATAATCGTCCCTATACGGTTGTCGGTGTGCTGTTTGAATTTAGCATGACACCTAAGATATACGATTTACATGTAGCACCATACTCAGATATTGAGGGCGTGTTCATTCCATTTTCTACCGCAGTTAAAAACAGTGTCTTGCCACACGGGCGCTTATTAGGGTGGCGCAATGAGCCGCTGAGTGGTTTTCAGGACGTGTTTAATACCACCATGATCTGGCTACAGCTGTGGGTTAGTTTTGACAGTGGCGCACAAATGCAAGCCTATGAGCAGCGTGTGGCTGGGTATGCAAACGCGCTACACCAATCTGGCCGAATGTTACGCGGTCAAGATAAATTTAGACTACTGACCCCATCTCAATGGTTGCGTGAAAACGAAGTAGTTAATAGTGATAGTCAATTTCTACTCTTTTTGGCGATTGTATTTTTATTAATTTGCTTGCTCTGTGTTGCAGGGTTGCTCTTTGCAAGTTATGCCTCAAGACAACATGCCTTGAACGTATACCGAGCCATAGGCGCATCAAAGCAATATCTCATAAAACTGTTGTTAGCGGAGTTAAGTGTTTTAACAGCACTTGGATGTTTGCTAGGCGTGATATTTATAGCAATAGGGCTGTCTTACATGGAGCTTCTGTATGGCAGCAGTTATGCACAGGTCGCCAATATGAATGTAGTGCCGGTGATGTTGGCAGTGGCAACATGCTTTATTGGTGTATTCTTGGCCTGTGCATTGCCAATAGGTAAGTACTGTAATGCTGATGGGCTAACGGTGCAGAGGTAAGAAATGATAATAAAAACAACACTTCAATTTTTAGCGTATCGAAAACTCCCTTATTTGTTGATGGCCGTTATTATTGCCTTAGCCTTATTGGTGATGGTGAATGCCGCAGCGGTACTGAATAAAGCACAAGGAGAGATAAAGCATACGCCTTATTTTGGTGAAACAACATTCTCGGTATGGCTCAAGTACCTTGAACAGGATGTTGACTATGATATGCAAGCGAAAAAGGATGAAGCAATACTACTAGCGATGGCTGAAGTGGAGACTGTCAGTTTTGCGACCCCCGTGCCATTTGGAGGCGGCGGCCCTGAGCTGAAGTTACAGCAACCCAATAGCAATGATGAATTAACCAGTAGTGTGTTTTATGCCGATGAGCAGTTTGTCCCAACCCTAGCGGTGGACATCATTGCAGGTAGAAACTTTACTTCGAATGATGTGGTCAGTAGTGATGAAGATGCCAGTGTGGCCTTAATCAACAAGGCGCTCGCACTCAAGTTATTTGGTGAATATTCTGTTGTTGGCAAAGTTATCACCGCAGGTGATAGTAGCTATACCATAGTAGGAGTGATTGATCCGCTGGTGGGCGCAAACTTTAAATCTACACGAGGCCAATTTGTGGTCGTGCTACCTCAAGTGAAGCTGGGCAAGTGGACATCGATGTTAGTGAAATTTGCGCCAGATACAGACACTGCGATAGCACAAAGTATGCTGGAGAATGCGCTGCAACAGCAAGCGCTAAAGCGAGTAATAGCAAAAAGCGGCGTATTACCAAGCTATCGCGCTGCTGGATTGAGAAAAGATTTTGCATTGAGCGCTATGCTATCTGCTGTGATGGGGGCATTTATGTTGGTGGTTTTTGCAACTGTCTGGGGGGTCGTAAAGTTTAACTTTGTGGCGAGACAAAAAACCATGGGAATATTACGTGCGCTTGGGATCAGTCATCGTAAACAAAGCATTGCCGTTGCCGGAGAGTTTACTCTTGTTTGCATGCTTGGGGTACTTTTGGGAGGATTGTTATCGTTATTGCTGAGTCCTTGGTTGCAAAGTCAATTTTCGATAGAACCACTTCAAGTCGAGTATATACTTGGATTCGGAGCCGGTCTGCAAATACTGGTGTTAGTAATCGTTCAACTGCACCTAATGAAATGCCAAAAGCAAACTATTGCAGAAACAATTTATCAATAATGGGCTATATCTATTTGGCACAATACTGCGTATAATCCACCGCCTGAGTCAGCCGGATAATCGCTGCCTGTGACGAAAATGATCAGGGGGAGGAAAGTCCGGGCTCCAATGGGCAGGGTGCCAGCTAACGGCTGGGGGGCGTGAGCCTACGACAAGTGCAGCAGAGAGAAGACCGCCTAAGTCCTTCGGGACCGGTAAGGGTGAAAGGGTGCGGTAAGAGCGCACCGGGCCACTGGTAACAGTTGGTTGCAAGGTAAACTCCACCCGGAGCAAGACCAAATAGGGTTCCTTATGGTGTGGCCCGCATCGGAACCGGGTAGGTTGCTTGAGCCTAGGAGCGATCCTAGGCCTAGACGAATGATTATCGATCTCCCTCGGGAGAGAACAGAACCCGGCTTATAGGCTGACTCACACCTCAAGCGTAAACATCCCAACATGAGATGTTTACGCTTGAGACTTCCACTTTACTACTTCTTGTTAAATACACCACTTGTTTGTCCATCTCACCACTTTTTATTAATTCTTTTACTACAAATAGCTCTAGATTTAATTTAACCTTTTGATTATAAATGAATTTTAATGTTGGTATAGTACTTGGAAAGATAGCACTATCTCTCAAACGAAATGAGCAATGGAACGAACATGTATAAGAACAACAAAGTATTATTATCAACTGTACTATGGCTTGGCACGCTGTTATGGTCAGCATTATTTTCATCTTTGGTCAAAGCTGAGTCGGTCGATAAGCTGATCAAAACCCTCATGAAAGAAAGACACATCCCGGGCTTACAGTTGGCCGTTATTAAGGACGAAAAAGTTGTTAAGCAAGGAAGTTATGGTTTTGCAGATTTACAGCATCAAGTACCAGTGACGGAGCAGACATTATTTCCGATTAACTCGATGACAAAGGCGTTTACCGGTGTTGCAATTGTGCAGCTCGCTGAGCAAGGCTATTTAAATATTGATGATGAAATTGGTAAGCACTTACCGGAGTTACCAGAGGCTTGGCAGCCACTCAAAATTAATCAGTTAATGGGTCATACAACTGGGTTACCGCCTATCCTCGAATTAAGTGCTGGCTTAGAAACCATTGTACCAAACGATGCAGAGGCCTCATGGCAAGCTATACAAAAGCAGCCTTTTCAATTTACACCTAATTCGCGTTTTAGTTATAACCAAACTGGCTATGTGATTTTGGGTAAAATCATTGATAAATATGTACCAGAAGGGTTTCCTGCTTTTATTACCAAGATGCAGTTAGCACGCGCTAATATGCCGCAAACGGGGCAAGCTGGATTTGATTATCTTGAACGCATGGTGCCTCATCAAGCTCGTCAATATATTCATTTGGGCGAGGGGAATTATAAAAACTTTTACGGTGAATTCCCTTACATACTAAGAACCGCAGCAGGAATGAGCTCAACAGCAACAGAATTGGCTAATTATCTTGTATCGTTACAACAAGGTAAGCTAGTTAAAGAGCTGGATATGCTATGGACACCAGTTAAGCTGAATAATGGTCGCACTGAAGCCTTTAACAACAAAGAAAACGGCTATGCAATGGGCTGGCAGGTAACGCAGCGTAAATATCACCCAGCTATCAGTGCTAGCGGTGGCGACGCGGTGACAGTGATCACCTATCCTGAAGACAAGGTGTCAGTAATCGTGCTTACTAATCTACTGGGTGGGTTACCCATTAGTTTTGTCGATGATATTGCCGCGTATTATATTCCAGAATTTAATGAGCCAAGTAAGCAAAAGGCCTATCAGCCGATGGCATACTTATCGCAGCTCACAGATGAGCGAGGCTTTAGCAACTTTGCCGCGACGTTTGCAACAGCGCAACAAGATACTGGCGTAATGTATGATTTAGAGATTTTGGTGGAGTGGGGCAACAATCTTGTTGAAAATGGCCAAGTTAATAATGGCATTGAAATCTTTAAATTTGTGCTGACGCAAAATAACGAGCAGCCTTATTACCACAGCAGTATCGCACAAGCGTATGAGTTAAATAAGCAATATGCGCAAGCATTTGCGCACTACCAGCAACTACTTACCATCAGCCCAAATAGCCAGTTTGCAAAAAATAAAATGACGGAAGTAGAGCGTTATCTATAAGTCATCAAAAGGCCACAAGCCCGGCAGGTTAAGAGCCGCAAGTTCAAGAGCATGCGGCTTTTTTGTATTTGTTATTGGCAATTATACTTAAGAACTATCAGAAGCTGCGGTATAATACGCAATCATCTCTTTGAGCTATGTACTGCTATAGATAATTAGTACTGCTCGTTGATAGCAAATCTGATTGAGAAAGCCATACCATGAGCCAACAACCAACTCCACCCTTAGCACCACAAACACCGAACCACTGCGTTGACGCCTTTCGCCGCTTTAGCGTTGCACCCATGCTGGATTGGACGGATCGACATTGCAGAACCTTTCACCGTAAACTGACAAAACATGCGGTACTTTACACTGAGATGATCACCACAGGTGCGATTATTTTTGGTAAAGGGGATTATTTGGCATTTGGTGCGCATGAATTGCCGGTAGCGCTACAGTTGGGTGGCTCTGATCCTAAAGCATTAGCAGAATGCGCTAAACGCGCAGAAGAATATGGCTATAGTGAAGTAAACCTGAATGTAGGCTGCCCGTCAGATCGTGTGCAAAATGGTCGCTTTGGGGCGTGTTTAATGGCTGAACCTCAGCTCGTTGCCGACTGTGTGGCCGCAATGAAGGCGCAAGTGAGTATTCCGGTTACAGTAAAGACGCGTATCGGTATTGATGAACAAGACTCTTATGAGTTTCTTACGGCGTTGATTGAAGCTTCAAAGGCCGTTGGCTGTGATGATTTTATTATCCATGCTCGAAAAGCGTGGTTGCAAGGGTTAAGCCCGAAAGAAAATCGCGAGATCCCACCGCTTGATTACCCCCGTGTTTATCAATTAAAGAAAGACTACCCTGATCTGCACATAAGTATTAATGGTGGTGTTAAAACCCTTGAGGAGTGTCAGCACCATTTGGCTCATCTTGACGGTGTAATGGTTGGCCGCGAAGCCTACAGTAACCCGTTTATGTTGTCGCAAGTTGATGAGCTACTGTATGGCGAAGCTGCGTTTACGCAAACTCGCCATCAGGTGGTAAGAAGCATGTATGACTACTTTGAAAGTGAGATGTCGAATGGCGCAAACTTTTGGCATATCGCGCGTCATATGTTGGGTATTTTTCAAAACCAACCTGGTGCGCGAGGCTTTCGCCGCCACTTATCAGAAAATGGCCACAAAAAAGAGGCCGGTATTGAGGTGATGGAAAAGGCACTGTCTTTTGTGCCTGAAGTGTAAAATATATTACTCCCACCTTCAGTGTGAAAAAGACGATTTTATCGTCTTTTTCACTATTTAATGCTTTTCAATTAATCTGGCTACCTTCTAAAAAATATATAACCTCATGATTTAATTTTGTTTTTATTTTTGGCACGGCTCTTGGAATAGTTTAACTATATTATAAAAGGAGCCGAACAATGACCATCATCAACAGAATTGAAGATCTTATCAAAGCAGAATTTAACGCGTTACTAGACAAAGCTGAAGATCCACAAAAACTGACATCTCAGTTGATTCGTGACTTAGAAGAAGCGCTAGCTGACTGTCGTGCAACCGCTGCGGAGTTTATTTGTCAGCAAAAAATTGCACAGCGCCAAATCGAGCAAGCAAATAACGCTTCTGCAACGTGGCAAAGCAAAGCTGAACATGCACTTGAAAAAGGTCGTGAAGATCTCGCTCGCTCTGCCCTTGAGCAAAAGCAGCGAGAAATAGAAAAAGCGCAAGAAGCACAGCAAAAGGTTGATGACCTAGCCCCTGCACTAGAAAAACTCAGTGCAGATGCTGATAAGTTGCAAAGCAAAATTCAACAGTTGAAAGCAAAAGAGAAAGGAATGCTACGCCGTCTGGAGGCAGGGCAAGCAAGGCTAAATATTAAGCAAACACTAAGTAGTGATGAAATGCGCTCAGCGACACGCAAATTTGATGAGTTGGAGCGTAAAGTGGCGCGGATAGAGGCTGAAGTTGAGTCTTACGATTTGGGGCAGCCTGATGTGTGGCAACGCTTTGAAGATGAGCAAAAGCAACAGAAAATTGACGATGAGCTGGCACAATTGAAGCAAAAAATAGCGAGCTAAGCTCGCTTTAAATGACGGCTGAACAACTAAAGCAAAAGGGGATTAAGATGAAAAATAGATATCAATCAACACTGTCTCAAATGAATAGTTCAAAGAAAATCGGCGGCGTTTGTGCGCAATTAGCACAACGCTTTGATATGCCAATTTGGCTAACGCGTTTACTTACAGTACTACTGTTTTTTAAGTTCCCAATGTTTGTAATGTTGGCTTACGGTGTGGCGTGGTTTGCGATGCCAAAAGCCAAATACGATAACTAAGACAAGGTGGCGAGGTAGGCACTATGAAAGTTGTTGCCGGTATATTTTTTGCGTTGGTATGTTTATTGGCGCTTTCGTGGGTGTCGCTACCACTAATGTGGCTGGACATCAGCGACTTGCAATTGGAAATGGGTGTTGACCTAGGTTGGGTCGGTTTTGAGATATTGGCGTTGCTTTTGGCAATCGTGGCCTTGGTGGTAATAGTTGCACTCCTTAGTGCGGGTATTTTAGGTCTACTCCTTATCGTGTTCATTGGGCTAGTAATGACACTGCTATTTAATTCGCTGATTGTCCTATTTCCACTCATCTGTATTATTGCGATAGTGTGGCTAGTGGTTGATAAGTCTGCTCAGGCGCAAGCTTGAGCCTTTGACTTATATTGATGTAGGAGATAAAAACACGCTAAATTGGGATCTGTGATATAGTTATTTGCAGTATAATTCCAAGGAAAGCCAATATGAAATCAAGTGTAATCAAAACCTTATTTTTTGCTTTATCAACTTTTATCGGCTTTAACGCTTTTTCTCATCAAAACGATGAGCAAGCTCACCATCATCATAGTTCTGAGCAGCTTATGGTACACAGCGCGACGGTACGTGCGTTTTTACCGGCAGCGCCCTCAACAGCGGGTTATCTTGTTATCGACAACCCAACCCAACACGACAAAATACTAGTGAAGGCGTCGCTTGAGGGGGTGAAACGCGTTGAAATTCATGAACATATTCACAAAGAAGACATGATGACTATGCAGCGTGTTGATGAGTTGACGATCCCAGCAGGAAAGTCAGTGGTATTTCAACCTGGCGGGTATCACTTAATGGTTTTTGAGCCACTTAAGACACTAAAAGTCGGTGATAAGCACAAGCTTACGCTATATTTTGCTGATGGTGATCGAGTCTACACGATGGCAGGTATCGTGGCACTTGCAGATATGTTTGGTGGTAAAGCAAAGTCAGACACACCACATCACACTCATCATTAACTCTGTGGGGTATTAAATGGGAAATCATACGGGAAAAATTATCTCTGGTATTATCGCTGTCATACTGCTTGGGTATGTTATTGCTGTTTACTGGAGTGTCGAGCCGGATCAGTTTGACGTTGTCGCAGCTGCAAAGGCAGATGCGCAGAAAAATGGTAATACATTAGTTACTGGATATGTGACAACACATACCTTGATAAAAGTGACGGATACCTTGCTGAATAAGCCTGGAGGCTATTTATCTAATGATATGATGCCACCAAGTGTAATAATGGATAATATGCCTGCTTGGGAGTATGGCGCGCTTGAAATGACGCGAGATCTTACGCTTTCGATGCGCAAAGACTTCAGTCGTTCACAATCTCAATCGACAGAACACCCAAGTTTAAAATTAGCTCAACCACAGTTTAATATCAGCTCAACGGCGTGGATGTGGCCAAGTGCTGAAGGTGAATACCAAAAAGGCAACGATTTGTTGCGCCAGTATTTGACGCAAATTTCTGATAACAGTAATCGTGATAGTCAATTTTATGCGCGCGCTGACAACCTGAGAGCTTGGCTAAAAGAAGCTGAAAAACGTATGGGTAGTTTAAGCCAAAGACTCAGCGCCAGTGTTGGTCAAGATAGGCTGAACACAGATTTAGCTGGCGACTCGGCTGCTGATCAGGCAACATCGGCTCCTAGTCATAATGTGGTGAAAACCTCTTGGTGGAAAATTGACGATGTATTTTACGAAGCAAGAGGCGCTACCTGGGCGTTGCTGCATTACCTAAAAGCAGTTGAACATGATTTTAGGCCGGTACTCGAGAAGAAAAATGCGTTGGTGAGCCTTCAACAGATCATTAGAGAACTAGAAGCAACACAGGAAACAGTGTGGAGCCCTATGGTTTTAAACGGTAGTGGGTTTGGCTTAGTGGCGAACCATTCGTTGGTTATGGCAAATTATATTTCGCGAGCCAATGCGGCTCTTATCGAACTTAGTGAACTTTTAGCGCAAGGATAACATCATGAAAAAACACTTTTTAGCAGCGGCATTATCTCTCGCTTGCCTAGCGCCGGCTGCGCATGCAGATACGGTACTTGGACTTTATGTCGGTGCAGAAGGGTGGGATACCGAAACCGAAGGAAGCTTTGCTGAAAAAGGCAATATGCAAACCTTTAATTTTGACGACGAGACGTTTACTAGCTTTTATGCGGCATTGGAGCACCCAGTACCTTTAGTGCCAAATATCAAGTTGCGCTACACCGAACTCGAATTAGCCGGTCAAACGACGCTGACCGAGTCTTTTGACTTTGGCGGCCAAGTGTACACGGTGGGTACCAATGCAACGACGAGTGCCGATCTAAACCATATTGATTATACGCTGTACTACGAAGTACTAGACAGCGACTTGTTGACGTTTGACTTTGGTTTGAACTTCAAACAATTTGACGGCTCAATTATGGTTACAGGTACTGCGAATGGCCAAACTAGAACGGAAGAAGTTGAGTTTTCGGGCTTTGTACCTTTAGGTTACTTACGTGGTGAAGTTGGATTACCATTAACTGGGCTAAGCATTTTTGCTGAGGGCAGTATGTTGGCGATTGACGATAGTAAAATTCAAGATTATCAAGTAGGTCTTGCTTACGAGTTCATCGATAATATGGCTGTTGATGTTGCCGTTAAAGTAGGTTATCGCTCAATGGTACTTGAGTTAGATGATATTGATGATATTTATACTGATTTAGATGTATCGGGACCTTTTGCTGGGATCCAGTTACATTTCTAACTTAAAAACAGCTATAAAATGATAAATAACCTGAGCTTTAGAGCATTAATGCCTTTCTAGCAGCCAGT
Organism: Pseudoalteromonas sp. McH1-7; assembly: GCF_013366255.1. Lineage (NCBI taxonomy): Bacteria > Pseudomonadati > Pseudomonadota > Gammaproteobacteria > Alteromonadales > Pseudoalteromonadaceae > Pseudoalteromonas > Pseudoalteromonas sp. McH1-7. Next base: position 88,784 of record NZ_JABWPQ010000018.1, read on the forward strand.
TTTAGCGCTAACTGCGTTGAATTCACTCCCAATTGCCAACTATTGGGAGTAAACTCGCCTTGCCTACAGAATGTAGGTACCTTAGCGAGAGCAGGACACGGGAGCGGATTTTTCCCTAAAGCTCTGGCTAGACAAGGGGAAAACTAAGTTGTGTTTTAGCAACAATGAGTTGGAACATTCTTTATCCAAACCTCTGGTTAGTTATCTACTTTCCCACTCTAGTAAAAACTCATTCTCTAGTGCTTTTTCTAGTAGTTGCTTATAGTTTTTGTTGATTGGATTTTGTAGTAGCTTTTTCAGCTCATCTCCTGTCTGCGTTAGTTTGTAGTAACTTAATACGAGGTCATTAGACTTGGCTGTCAGTGTGAGCTTTTTACGCTGATAAACCAGCTGCATAGATTGCCCTTTTTGCAAAGAAGCAGACTCTATCTCTTGTCGATACAGGATATTGATATCCATGAGTGTCAGTACGTTCGGAAAGCTTAACCCCGCTTGGCTAAGGTTTACAGATTCAGTACTGCCTTTTCTCAACAAATCAAAAATAGATGGCTTTTTATAGTAACCGTGAAGTATCAAATAGCTATCTTCTTTTTCCAAGTAACCGCAAAGCGGTGCACACTTTTGCAGTGCCGTTGCTTCGCGTTGTGTCATCATTTTCAATGTTTGCAGACTTTTAATTGAAAATGTACCAGGGTTGATACTTTCGCCGACTAAAATCTTTGCCCATAACTTTTGCATTGAGTGATTGGCAATGTCTTCAGCCATCGTATTAAAGTGCGCTAGCCAATCTGGATCTGGTCGACCTCTTGAAGTTACCTCAGGGCAGATTGTGAGTGACATGCCCATAATAGTTTCTAAATTTTGCTGCTGTTGGATTTTTATCAATTGCTGACGCTTTAGCGCGCGCTTCAGCGTGCTGTGCGGGGTGCTGACGGTATATTGATTATCTTTGTTCTTATCAGACTGGTAATGGTCATTCTGTGTCACGAGAGGAGTGATCCTTTTGACCATTGGGTAGCCAAGCTGCTCTTCAATAGAAAGTGCCAGTGCTGACTTTACCTGTGCATTTTTGACTGCCATATCATGCTCTTAATTTATAATGTGTGTTCATATGGTTAACGGCAGAGTCTGTGATTTGCTGCAAATATTGCTGCATAAATAGGGCAATAAAGCTTCCTAAAAATGGAGTATTCACTCTGCCTTCGATGGAGACCATTAATTGTGTATCGGCTTGTGCAGTCAATAAGTTAAGGGTTATGTTGGCAAAGTGTTCATCATCAATATATAAAGATAACCCAAGATGTTGAGCCGTACTTTTGGTCACGGTTAACTCAGCTTCGCCCCATGGATGGACTAAAACCGCTGAACTACCTACGTGTTGCTTCTTTGGGAGTATTCGAAAATAAACACTCTGTGTTGATTGCCAATTAAATAGTGTTGGCCAGTGAGTTAACACAAGGGGAGTTAGCGCAGTGTTCGTTACTTCAGCTCTGCTTTGCTTCACTACTTTATAGTCGTGCGGCATCGCTAATCCTGAAATGATAATCAGCAGTGCTAGAAGCATCAGCGTTCTCATGGGAGTCGATAGTCGTTTGATACAAAATCCTCTTTAGTAAAAAGTATGCTAAATCATCTATTTTGTTCTATGCTCGACTATAATATTTCACGTTTTTTAATCAAACTGAACTGTAATAGTAAAAATGTACCATATTTTATTTGATGGTAAACACTGCGTTGGATCAGTGCCTATAATTAAAGAGTAGTACGGATTTAAAGGGTAAAGCATGGCACCTGAGCAAGATGATTATTTGTTTGCAGAGCACGATGAAGTTACTCAAGAAGAAGAAATAACAAGTGCTTTTTGGGATGTATTAGTTGTTGATGATGATCCAGAAATTCATTCTGTTACTAAACTTGCTCTGTCAAACCTAGAATTTTGGGGTAAAAGACTCAGGTTTTTGCATGCCTATTCAGGCGCTGAGGCAATCGAAATACTAAAACAGCAAAATGACATTAGCATTATGCTGCTTGATGTTGTGATGGAAACCGATGACGCTGGTCTTAATGTGGTGCGTAGGGTTCGTGAAGAAATTAAAAATATGGCAGTGCGAATTATCATGCGTACTGGTCAGCCAGGTTATGCGCCTGAAGAAAAAGTCATTAGAGAGTTTGATATTAATGACTATAAAATGAAGACGGAGCTTACACGTAGCAAGCTTGTTACCTCCCTACTTACCGCAATTCGATCTTATCAACAGATCTGTGAACTTGAAGCCCAAAGCCATGCGCTTGAGCACATATTAACTGCTTCTCGAGCCATACTTGGTCACACCGATATGAGTTCCTTTGCCGCCGCAGTGGTCGCACAATTGGCTAATATACTAAGGGCGCCTGGTGAAGGGGTGGTGATAGGTTCCCCTGAGGATGAAGTGCACTTGCGGGTGTTTGGTGGTAGTGAGGAATATCGGGCATTTTTTGGTCATGGTATTGAGCAGCTCGATAATGGCCGCGTTATCATGCAGGTGCAAAACTGTATTGATACAGAAACACATCAATCTACCGAGCATGATGTTACATTTTTACTGGAGAGTAAAAACAAAAAAGCTGCGATATTCTTAGAGCTGGAGACTGAGCCATCCGCGGCACAACTGAAGTTTGCGGAAATATTTTTAACCAATGTTGGTGTCGGCTTGGACAATATTAAATTATTTCACGAATTACGTGAGGTAGCGTACAAGGACAATCTCACTAAACTTCCAAACCGCACTAATTTCATTGAGAAGATTGAGGGCTACTTTAACCAACAGCAGTCGCTTGTATTTATCCTCATCGATATTGCCCAATTTTCAGACATTAATAATGGTTTGGGACAGGAGGTTGGTAATTTGTTACTGCAAGGGGTTGCAGAGCGTATTGCTATGGAATTTCCTGAAGCCCAGCTGATATCAAGGATAGGTGCTGACGTCTTTGGTTTGTTATTAGCAGAGGCACAATTTGACGAAGCATCATTTATAGACAACTTATGCGTGCCGTATCAAGTTGGTGAACATGTGTTGACAATGCACTTTCATATCGGCGTATGCCGCCAAGAGGACTTTCAGGCGCAAGGTATAGAAACCCTAAAGCTGGCATATATTGCCTTGAACCAAGCTAAACAATCTAGTATTCCACTTGATTGGTATACGCCTGACCTTGAAGAAAAAATGGCGTGGAAGCTCGGCTTGATCAGGCAGCTTCGCCAAGACTTTGAGATGAATAAGCTAGAAGTGTGGTATCAACCACAATTTTCTATTGCAGATCGAAAAGTGATTGGCTGTGAAGCGTTACTACGGTGGCCTTCTGGAAATGGTAACTACATTTCACCAGGGATTTTTGTGCCTTTGGCAGAGAATGCAGGCTTAATCGTCGAGATAGGTCAGTGGGTGCTAGAGCAAGCTTGTCAACTTCAAGCGACTTTACAGCAGCAAGGGTATGGTAATTTAAGTGTTGCGGTGAACGTATCAGTACCCCAGTTTAAAGTTCCTCATTATGCACAACAAGTTAAAGATACCATCCGTGCTTTCAATGTCGATCCCAAGCATATTGAGCTAGAAGTCACAGAAAGTGTCGTTATGGACGAAGTTAACGCGGTGATTAATACACTACAAGAGTTGCAGGAGTTTGGTGTTGAAGTCGCCATTGATGACTTTGGTACAGGCTTTTCTTCTTTAAGTTATTTACAAAGACTGCCGCTTGCTAGATTAAAAATAGACCGCGCTTTTGTGAAAGACATACCGCATGATGACAGCGGTGCGATTGCTGATCTTGTGATCTCACTGAGCCAAATGTTAGGGCTGAAGACGATTGCAGAGGGAGTTGAAACTGAGGATCAAATGGCGGTGCTACAAAAGCTTGGATGTGATGAAGTACAAGGGTTCTTGCTTGCGAAACCGATGCCAGAAAAGAAATTACTGGAGTTCTTAAAGTCAAATTAGTCAATTATGTTGTTAAAATCGGTGCAATTGCTTTTCTTTGTAATGTTGATTAGACTAAAGTTTGAACACTTCGTTCTGAAGTGTACTTAGGTACTTTATATAATTAATAATAAAGGATTTGCTATGAAAATCGCAGGAATTTGTGTGGTTCTATTGGGACTTCTGTCGGGTTGTAGCTCGACAACCGAGTCAGCAAAAAATAATAATGAGGGCAAGATAGCTAAGAATCAAGAAGATCTATACTGTAAGCAAGATATCATCACTGGTAGTAAATTTACAAAGCGAAGATGCCGTACAAAAGATCAGCTTGAATCTGAACAACGTGCTGCAAAAGACATGCTTAACCGACAGCAAAATACTGTTGGCAAACAATAATTTTTGTTTTTAGGTGAGCAATTGTTTTAGTTGAGTGAGCCGTTGCTCACTGTACAGAAAGCTTCTCTGATAGGGGAACCATTTCCCTGTCTCTCCAATTTTAATTACGCGTTTGCTTTACTTAGTTTGGGTAGGCAAATTTATGCAAGAGATATTGCTCCAGGAGTCGTCATCACTTTACTCCAACTTACTTCCTTTATTTAATTGTGCTTACCATACCTGAACGTTAATGATACAGGGTATTGCTGTGTGTTCAGTATCTTGTGTTTTAACAGCTGTTACTCCTTACTACAGCGTTAAATTCGTTTGCAACAGAGCAGCTATTGACATACAAGTTTTCCTTTTATTTAGAAATAACATTTGGATAGATCGACATTACACTTTTGAACATGGATATTTTAGTTGACTAACTAACTTTTGTTTCGGGTTCCGGTTAGTTAATATGAAGGATTAAACCCGATGCTAGCTACGATAAAAATTATCTTAGAACAACCCAAAACTTTGGCGATAGTAGCAGGCAGAAGCGTAGCTAGCAGAAAAGGGCAAGATGAAAGGTGGAGGTTTAACAAATATTTGTTCACGAGGGAGTATAATTAAAAAGTGATGAGAGTGATCTTAAAGTCAAAAGCCCCCACAAGTTATTAACTTATGGGGGGAGTTATGCTAAATCTTTCGAATTCTAGACTATAGTCTAAATGTGAAACCTGCGAAGATATAGCGGCCCAAAGAATCATAGAAACCAGGGTAAATGTTACCATTTGCTGGACCTGAAGGACCATTTGGTACTAGTGGAGCAGTATTATCAAAGACATTATTCACACCACCTCGGAATTGCAGGTTATCAGATGCATTCCAAGTCACTGCAATATCAAGGTAGTCACGTGCAGTCAATGGTACTGGTCCATCGATTACTTGACCCTCGTCATTTCGTGCAAACTCCTTCACTTCACTTACATAACGATAGGTTGCTGTTATGTTTGCGTCCCAAGGAGTGACCCAAGTTGTTGAGAAGTTTGTTTTAAAGTCAGGAACAGGGTACTCACATACCGCTCTATCCCAGCGACCAGCACAGTCGTCAATATCACCACCCGGTAAGTTTTGTGTTGCAAATTTATCTAGCCATGTACCGATTAGCTTAAAGCGTAAAAGACCCATGTCATCAGGTAGGCTATAACGATAAGAAGCATCGAAATCAATACCGCTTGTTTCTACACTACCAATGTTGGTATCAATCGCTGTGATCGAGTCCTGGCTTAACCATAAAGAGCCAGTCGGACCACGGTTGATAAGTGCACAGAACTGATCGTTACCATTAATCGCACACTGGTTGAAGATTGTTGCTTCAGGGATTTCTTGAATTGCATTTTCAACAGTAATGTCGAAGTAGTCAATAGCAATGTCTAAGCCTTCAATAGCGTCAGGGGATAGTAGAATACCGAATGAAACAGTGTCTGACTTTTCTGGTTCTAGATCTGGGTTACCACCAGTGATACTGTTGTATTGACCTGCAGGGCTGATAAGTGCGTTTGAACCATATTTAGATGGGTCAAGACCTGTTCTTGCACATTGCTCAACCGTTAAAGTTGGGTTGTCACCACCACATGGATCTTCCCAGTTAAACAAACCTAAGCCAGCAGATCTGAATAGGTCACGCACGTTGCCTGCACGTACAGCACGCTGAAAGCTTGTTCTCAAACCAAGTTGATCATTAACACGAATATCAAACGCACCTTTATAGGTATTAGTCGTTTTGTCCGTTGAATAATCAGAGTAGCGATAAGCTAACTCTAGTGTAATATAATCAGCAAATTCAGAGTCTTCAACTAATGGCACGTTGAGCTCCGTAAAGAATTCATTGACGTCAAACTCACCACTTACGCCAAGAACAGGACCACCTTGACCCGCACCATCACCTGATTCGAAGCCTTGATCTGGATTAAAATCTAGCGATTCTTTTCTGTGCTCAAGACCAAATACTACGCCCACACCAGTAGAAGTACCTGGTACTACAACACCATAATCTGTAAGATCACCGGTAACATAGCCGCTAATTTGTTTTGTTCTGGTGTCACCGCGAGCAAATAAAGGTATCGTTAGGTAATCTATTTGTTCTTGCGTGATTTTCGATGGATCAAATATGTTCCATGGAATACAAGTTGGATCGCTACCATCTACAACTGACTTACATACCACATTACCATCGTCATCAGTTGTAGCTTGCAATGAACGAATGATTCGGGTAGTCGACATGTCGTTTTGGTAAGTTTGACTATATGACACGTTACCGAAATTCATATATGCATCATAAATCCAATTGTCATCGATTTCACCGCGAATACCTAGTACAAAACGAGTTGAGGTATGGCGAATATCGTCTTGACGAGGTCCACCTTCAACATTTCGTTTACCGATAAAGGCACCCTCAACAATACCATTTGTTGCGACACCATCAGGCCCACAAAGTGTGTTTCTTTGTGAAGCTGAAAGTAGCGGGTTATCACAGCTAATATCAACTTCATTCAGGAATGAACCTGAAGGAGCAATTTGTGCTACAGTGCGGTTATCCATGTAGTTAAATTCAGCATAAAAGGTATGGCTGTCATTAAAGTCATAATGACCTAGCAAGCCAAATGTTTTACGTTTGTCTGGACGTTGGAAGTAGTTAAGAGGGCCAAAGTTATAAACCGTGCCATCAGTAGGAACGAAGTCAGTGCCAGATACTTTGTAGTCGTAAGTGTCAAAATCGGTAATACGGCCTTCTGGAATTGTTCCTGACCCCCCGCAAATGCGAGTACCTGTGGCGTTTATGTTCATAGCACAAGCACTGTAATCACGATTGTCTTGCGTTACTTCTTCGATATCACGCCAAGTTGCATAACCTGTGATGTTTGCACGACCATCTGCAGAGTTAGCACCAAAAGTTAAAGAGATATCATGAGTATCACCGTCCCATTGACTACCATCAGGTACTGGGAAGCCTCTTTCATTCAGCGCTCGTTGCATGTCTTTGTGGTCGTTATCATGTTGATAAACACTACCTTGATATTCAACTTGGAAGCCTTCAAAGTCATCTCTCATGATAAAGTTTACAACACCAGCAACAGCATCAGAACCGTATGTTGCTGACGAACCACCAGTAAGAACATCAACACGTTCTACCAATGCTGCTGGGATCTGGTTAAGATCAGCACCGATACCTCCTGCGACAGGAGAGCCAGAAGGCAAACGACGTCCATTAACTAGTACCAATGTACGTTCTGTGCCTAAGTTACGTAGATTCACTGTGGCGGTACCTGTAGCTCCATTTGCTTGCCCTGAAGTTTGGTCAGCAAAGATTGCGGGCATATCGTTGAGTAGATCTTCTACCCTCGTAATACCAGCAACTTTAATGTCTTCGGCTGTAACACTTGTGACAGGGCTTGCACCAGTCATAGCTGCTCGCTTGATACGAGTACCAGTAACCTCTATGCGTTCTACACTATCAGTAGCGTCGACGTCTGCTTCTTCAGCGTGCGCAGTACTTGATATGCCAGCAGTCAGCGTTGAACAAGCAAGCAAAGACAGCCTGATTGTTGCTGATAAGTTAGAAAGTTTCATCTTATTTCCTTATTTCTTTATTTCTTTATTTATTTTTTAGCAGAGTAGGAAAATGTACCTGCAACATAGAACTTACATTGCATCTATGTAAAGTTCAATGATTCGTTTATAAAACCGTCAAATGTAATGATGATATGGGCTTTTGTATATGAAATCAGATGAAGGCAAGTTGAAATAAAGCATTTTTAAACAAAAACTGTATAAAGAGGTAGGTCGGTGTTGCCAAAAAAAAAGGACACCGAAATGGTGTCCTTGATGGTTAATACCAGAAGTGCCGATTACTCTTCAGTGATAAATGCCTCACCTGAGGTTATCCACTTGGCTGGTGGCATCCCCTTTAGGTGGTAGTCAAAATATTCTTTCATACGAATTGAAAAATCGACTTGGTTAGGGAACTGTTTTAGGTGGTGCGGCTCACCTTCGTATTGTAAGAAAATAGCGTCTTTATCATGTCTTCTTAATGCTAAATAGTATTGAATACCTTCTTGCCAAGGTACTGCGCCATCTTTATCGCCAAACATGATGAGAATAGGCGTATTTACTTTATCTGCAAAAAACACCGGAGAGTTTTCGATATATAAATCGGGTGCTTCCGTCAGTGTTTTACCAATACGGCTTTGCCCTGATTCATACTGAAATTGTCTCGCAAGGCCTGACTTCAAGCGAATACCACTGTATGCAGAGGTCATGTTTGAAACCGGTGCACCAGAGACAGCCGCTTTAAACATATCCGTTTGGGTGATCATAAATGCACTTTGGTAGCCCGCCCAAGAGTGACCTTGCAAGCCAATTTTTTCAGGATCCGCAACACCCATATCTATCAGCGCTTGAGCTGCATTGATCATGGTTTGTGTAGATGACGGACCTGGATGACCCACCTCAAAACGAATATCCGGTAAGAATATCGCATAGCCATTTGAAGTGAACATCGGGAAGTTTGGCCTGTGATTTAGCTCCATTTTTGGGAAGTCATACATACGCTGACTCATATAACGATAGAAATAAATGACCACAGGCACTTTATCACCAGCTTTATAGTTGGCAGGTTTGATTAGTACACCTTGTAGTGCTTCGCCGTTATAGCCCTTGTATTGCACAAGCTCAGGCTTTTGACCCCAAGCAAAAGTTTGCTGTTGTGGATTCAAGTTAGTGAGCTTGGTAGGCTGAGCGAACTGGCCATTTGTGACCCAGTAATCAGGAAATTCATGATAGGACTGCCTAGTTACTAAGTAAGTGTCTGCGTCTTTGGATTTCTTGACTACACGATGTTTTGATTCACCTGCTAACACATGCTGCAACTGGCCGCCTTTTAGTGCAAGTGTGGCGATATGTGTTTGCTTATTTTCGAGGTTATGTGCCCGCAAAACCATGGTGTCATCAGCCTTAAAGCCAAGGCTATCTTTAGGTTTATATTCAATGCGGTATTGGGTTTTTGTTTTGTAACCATCAGTTAAGCGTGTCGCATTAAATGTGCTGGTATCAAATGCCCAAATGTCATATTTACTGTAAGCGTAAAGTACGGAGCCATCAAGCTGCCAACCAGCAAAACCATAGCCAGAGTTTGGTCCGGGGTAATCGTGCTTGTCATCAACAAATATCGCCTCTTTTACCGCTTGGCTAATGGCTGTGCGCTTTTGAGTGGAGAGTGCTGTTAACCACAGTTGCTCGCCGTCAAAATATGCAGCATGTTTACCCGTTGGTGAAAGGCTTGGACGATTGGCACTTTCTTTTACGATGAGCTGGGCATGTCCAGAATTGACGTTTACAGCGTAATAATCTTGATAAAAGCCTTTATACATGATTTGTTTTAGATAAGGCTCATCATTACTACCTAATACAAAGTTTGCATTGCTACGTAATGTAATGCTTGGCACCTGTTGGTTTTCAAGTTGGACTATGCGCTGGCCATTAATATGAAACACCGCTTGGTAGTGTTGATCGCGGCGACTTTCATTCCATGTTTTTATTTCTCTGGGCTTTATCTCAAGATCAGCGTTATGCCAAACTTTCAAACCTTTTTGCTCACGGATTGTGTCGTAATCATAAAGTGAGCGCTCATCTTCGTATTTAGCTGCTGGTACTTTTGCCTCCAAAACCGGGCGGTTTTCAAAAAAGAGACGAGTACTATCTTCTGACCATTCTAATTTTGCAGTCTTACCTGAAAACCAGCCGCTGGGGTTAGTGATGTCAGTCAGCTTATTGTCTACAGGAGACCATAGTTTTAGCTGGTAGTCGCGGCGGCGCTTATCATCGTTAACATAGTTACCTAAATAAAATGCAACTCGCTCGGCATTTGGCTGCCAAGCAATATCACCTAAGGTTACACCGGGCTCATCTATCAAGCTGGTAAGTTGAAGGTTTTGTAAATCAACAAATGCGACGCGGTTTTTTCCGCCATCTTCGCTATGTTGGCTGACAAGGATACCGCGGCTGTCTGGTGCTAAATCATAAGCTGCTATGTTGTCGTAACGAGTACTCTTGTTGGTTGTGAGGTTGGTGACAACTAAGGTAAGTGCTTGGTCTTTCTTATCTGCTGTGATTTTCAGATCGCTTGAGGCTTTTTCGTCTTTGGCTGCTGACTCTGCTTGCTTAGTACTCTTTTTATCTTCCCGATATACCAGCCATAACCCATCATCTGATAGTTGGTAATCCTTCACATCAGCAAAGGTGTGCTGCGCTTTAGTGTGTGTATTGACTAACACTAAGTTATTTTTTAGCGCTTTTTTTTCTTTTTTACTGGCAGTTTCTTTAGCGAGTAAAGTGGGAACCTGAGTAAAGCTAACCCATTGTGCATTTTTATTAATGACAGGGTTTGTGCCGCGTGGCACCGTAGCGATTAAGGTATGATTTTTTAATGCGTACACTTGCCCTTCGCTATCGCCACGGTAGGGCTTAGCGCTCAAGCCAAGGTAATTTCCTTGCTCGGACATGACGGTGCCATGAGGGTAACGAAAATCAAAAACGTCTTTAAATTCAAGACTGGGCTTTGCTGCAAAACTGCTAGCACTGATGAGTGCAGCGCTTAGCAAGGATAGTTTTAAAGTCATAAGATGAGCATTTTAGTTAATTATTTATTGTATTTTTATCACTTTTATCTGTGAAACTAAAATGCTCTGCGGTGTGAGGTGGCTATTAAGCGACTAAATCACAGCCAAATTTTCTCTAGTTCAACCCATTGTTTATCAAACTGTGCTGTTGGCTTTGCTTTAAAGTCACTGCGCACAAATTGGTTCATTTTGCCTTCAACAAATGCCAAAAAGAAGTTCGCAAGGACACTTTCCTCACTTGTAAACGCCTTGCCTTCACGAAGCTTGCGCTCTCTTAATACTTGTTTGAATTGTGTTTCTAACTTTTCAAATAAGCTTTGCACGCGCTCACGCAAACGCTCTTGTTCACCTTGCAAAGCGTCACCTGTTAGGATCCGCGTGATCCCCGGGTTCTTTTCGGCGAAAGTAAGTAGTAACGTCAGAATATTGTAAATGCGGCTACGCGTTTCTTTTTCATTTTCTAAAATTAAATTGATACGCGATAGTAAAGTATCTTCGATAAATTCAATTAAGCCTTCAAACATTCGCGCTTTACTCGGAAAGTGGCGATATAGTGCAGCTTCAGATACACCGACCTCGGTGGCCAGCTTAGCGGTGGTGATACGTTGCCCCGGACTGGTTTCCAGCATCTGTGCGAGAGATTGAAGTATTTGCTCTTTGCGATTACTGCGTTTTGTCGCTGGCATGAAATTTCCCTTATTTTTCTAATTGTTATGTTTTTTGTCGGGTTTATTAAGCACAGAGAGTAATGCACAGCCATGTAAACCCCGACTCGTTTACACGCTATCGAGGTATCATGTTAATGTTTTATTCAGTTTCTTTCCAGTTTTTTACATGAAGGTTATTTTATCTTTTCAGCAATGGCTTGCATGACAGTGAGTGCTAACTCTTTTTTGCTAGATTGGGGAAGCTCTATTCGTTCTTTTTTCCAATAAAGGGTCAGCGCATTGTTATCAGAATTGAAGCCAACATTACTATTCGATACATCATTGGCACAAATCATATCTAACCCCTTATTGATTAATTTGCCTTGTGCATATTGTGCAACATTTTGTGTTTCCGCAGCAAAGCCGACGGTATAAGGGCGCGATGTGGATAAGGCTGCAACGCTGGCAATAATGTCTGGGTTTTTGGTGAGGGTAAGCGTGATTTCATCACCTTGCTTTTTGATTTTCTGACTTGCAACGGATGCGGCGCGGTAGTCTGCCACCGCGGCACAGCCGATAAAAATGTCAGATTGTGGAGCATACTCTAGTGCAGATTGGTGCATTTGCGCTGCACTTTCAACGTTAATGCGTTTACAACCGCCAGGAGTGGGTAGTGAAACTGGCCCTGCTATTAGGTTGACTTTGGCACCCAGTGCATGTGCAGCCTCGGCAAGGCTAAAGCCCATTTTTCCAGAGCTATGATTGGTGATGAAGCGTACAGGATCTAGTGCTTCACGTGTTGGACCTGCAGTTATCGTTACTGTTTTTCCTGCTAAAACTTGTGGTAAAGGAGTAAGTGCATTAAGGCAAAGCTGGACTAATTCGTGTGGTTCAAGCATACGACCAGCACCAACATCTCCACACGCTTGCTCGCCTTTCCCAGGCCCCCACACGTGTACATTGCGTGATGCGAGCGTGCTTAGGTTTGCTTGCGTGGAGAGGTGAGCATACATTTGTTGATTCATAGCAGGTGCAACAGCAACTGGTGCAGGGGTGGCTAGTAACAAGGTCGTCAGTAAGTCATCCGCTATTCCGCCAGCCATTTTCGCTATCATGTTAGCAGTTGCTGGTGCGACTAAAACAAGATCTGCCCACTTGGCAAATTCAATGTGACCCATCGATGCTTCAGCTTGTGGATCAAGCAAAGAGTCAGACACTATTTCTCCAGATACCGCTTGCATGGTCAATGGAGTAATAAAATGTTTTGCTGATTCAGTCATCACTACTTTGACATCCACGTGCTGCTCTTTTAAGCGTCGCACAAGTTCTGCGCATTTATAAGCAGCGATACCGCCACTGATCCCAAGTAAGAGACGTTTATTTCTTTGCATGTGAGTTTTATACATTGATGGGGTTCATAACGTTAAGATAACACAGTCTGTATTTGCTTTTGAATAATCGAGCACGGCAGCTAAGCTTAGTTTACACAAATTAGCTTTATACTTGTTCAATTGGAGGAGAAGTAATCGAATACAAACAAGTTCAAAGAGGCTGCAAGGGAGGTTGCAATTAATTAGCCGCAGTTTAGGTTAATTGAGTAAATTGCTCGGAAATCTACTAGATAAGGGACATATCATGCAAATATCCGCTTTACCAAAGTCGGCTAGACCGAGAGAAAAACTGATTAAATATGGCGCACAAGCGCTCAGTGATGCTGAGCTGTTGGCTATCTTCTTGCGCACCGGTATTCAAGGGTTGAACGCTATTGAGTTGGCTGAGTCCTTATTAGAACAACAGCAAACACTTCAATGTCTATTTAACGCATCGTTGGAAGAGTTTTCTGCGTTAAAAGGGTTAGGTGTTGCAAAATATACCCAGTTACAAGCCGTGTTAGAGTTGAGTCGTCGCTATTTGAGAGAAGAATGTCAACGAGATACGGTGTTTCACAATCCCAGCGCGGTGCGCGAATACTTAACTGCTCAGCTGCGAGGACTTGGGCATGAAGTCTTTATGGTGCTTTATCTAGATAATCAGAATCGTTTAATAAAAGATGAAGTGTTATTTCATGGCACAATAAATAGCGCATCGGTGTATCCAAGGGAGGTTGTTAAAGCTGCGCTTAAGCACCATGCCGCATCGGTTATTTTTGCCCATAACCACCCATCAGGAGTGGCTGAACCAAGCGAGGCCGACAAACTTATTACCAACAAGCTGCAAAAAGGTCTGGGGCTAGTTGATATCAATGTGCTGGATCACTTAATTGTTGCAGGCAATCATTGTATTTCTTTTGCTGAACGAGGGCTTGTATAGGCAATGATATGACTTTGTTGTTGCGGGCATAAAATTTCAGGGGTTTTAGTGTTGTTTGGACTTTGCTCCTCAACTTTAACGCAGGTGTTGTAGAAATAAGTACAAAGTGGATGGCTAAGAGTGAAAATCAAACAACAAAAATAAATAGCTAGAAATGAGGAAAATAAGAATTTTGCTCGTTAAATCAGCATATTTGTATAAATTTTATAAATTAGTTCAATTTAAATGCAGTTTTTACTTTCCTCAAGGGCTTCGGATCATTATAATTGGCCGCTATCAAATTTACCCATGAGCTGATTTCAGTAGGATCAGATCCTTGATCTCTGCCTGTAGATACTGTATAAAGAGCGCCCTTTGATTTTACCTAGGGCACGCAGTTAAAAGGCCTTTAAGGGAAAATTAAGCTCGAGCGAAGTTATTGGAGATACATAGACATGTCTAAAGTCTGTCAAGTTACAGGTAAGCGCCCAGTGGTTGGTAACCACCGTTCGCACGCGCGCAACGCTACTAAGCGTCGCTTCCTACCTAACCTACAAACACACCGTTTTTGGGTTGAAAGCGAAAAGCGTTTCGTTTCTCTACGCACTACTACTAAAGGTATGCGTATTATCGATAAAAAAGGCATCGACGCGGTACTAGCAGATATCCGTGCTCGCGGCGAAAAAATTTAAGGAGCTTAAATCATGCGTGATAAGATCCGTTTAGTTTCTACAGCTGGTACTGGTTATTTCTACACTACCGACAAGAACAAGCGTAACATGCCTGAAAAAATGGAGATCAAAAAGTTCGACCCTAAGGTTCGTAAACACGTGATCTTCAAAGAAGCGAAAATCAAGTAATTCGTTTCAAGAATCAATAAAAACCCAGCCTCGGCTGGGTTTTTTGTTTTCAGCCAAACAATCCTTTGTTTAGTTGTTTAGTTGTTTAGTTGTTTAGTGATAGCCGCCAAAGCTCGCCGCTGGGCTGGTTTAGCTGTGCAAAAACAATATCCCCATTTGCTAACACATCAAATTGACCAATGAAGCTTGAGGGCAGCGCTAGGTATTGTTTTTCTTGTTGAGTGTTGAGATCAAACTGCCAAATATGGTTATCTTTTTCATAGTATAATGCATTGCCTCTTGGCCGCCAGTTTAACCAATTTCTAATCGCCACATCAGGAACAATAAGAGACTCTAGGCCTTCCTGTAGCTGCCAAATACCTGGTTGGCTAAACTTGGTGAAATAAATAGCATCACCATGTGCATAGCCACTGTATCCTCCCTTTGTGGTGAGCTGTTGGTGTTTGTCTGTATTTAAGTTGACTGACCATAATTGCCAACTACCTGAGCGTTCACTGCTGTAGATTATCTCATCATCATGTTTGCCATAGTTAGCAACGTAAGCTTTTAATTCGTCACTGATAACTTCAGTTACATGCTGTGATTTGGTATCAAATTGATAAATTGCATCTCGATACTCAAAGAGAACTTTTGAAGCATCATGATTAAGTGTAAAACGTTGAAAATTAAAAGCATGTGGCAGTGGCGTAGCGACATTGGTTTGTGTGCTTGTATCGACAGACCATAAAGCTGAATCAGCACCATGATCAGAGATGTACCATACTTGTTGTGAGTGGTTTGCACGGGGCAGGCGGTTAAGTGCTTGGTTATTAACGACAGGCGTTATGGTGTTTTCTGATATATCAAAGAGTTTAACTGCACTCGTGAGCTTATATTGATTAAACAGCAGAGTATTATTGCTATTTAACAGAGTAATACTCTCTATAGGGGCTGTGAGTTTGTGTACCAATGTCACCGCTTTATTACCAACATTAGCACTGTAGATACTATTTGCATCAGTAAAGTACACTAATTTGCCATCAGCTGACCATGTTATCGATGACAAATGGTGAGGGAGCGCAATAGTTTGCTCAATAGTCATCTCTGGATAGCGATAAATCGTTAATCGGTGTTTATCTTCACCAAGGTACGTTGCAACACTAAGTTTGTCCTTTGCTTGAGACAAACTAAAAAGGTGGTCGCCTTTCAGGTTTCCTGTCGCTGGAGGGAGTGTAAGCTGGGTATGCCTACGAGTGCTGAGGTCAAAGCGGTAAAGTCCATAGCCACTGTGTATGTTAGTGCGCTTACGATAGATAAGCTCTTGATGGTTTCTACCCCAACTGAGTTTTATATTTTCTATTACTTGGCAGGGGAATAGTGTCTGTGTTTTTTGTGCTGTTATATCTAGTTGTTTAACTGAACAGTTTTGTTCATCATCAATATAGGCAATGTATTTTGCGTCTTGGCTCAGTGTTTGCGCTCTCAAATTACCACTCAATAACTGAATGTTTGTGCCATTACGGTTGAGCCAAAGCTCCGAGTATGGTGGAGAAATTGGATGCAGATAGCTAAAGCTCTTTGATAATGGTGCGCCACTTAATTGTAATTCAATACCATTTTGACTAGTCAACTTGTGTGGAACGAGAGGCGAGACGTTTGGTTGTGCTTGAAAAAAGTAAGCTACGAATAGCGCTATACAAATACTAAATATGAATGTAGCCGCTATTAACGTAATATTTTTGCGGCTCGAAACCGTAGGAGTTACATCTTTGTGTAACTGCGTAACCGCAGGTACGAGCCGATATCCAAGTGTTGGAATGGTTTCAATATATTCGTTTTGTCCATCTAACTTATTGATATGTTGACGTAATGTAGAGACCGCTTTATTTACGGCGCTTTCTGTAACAATACGCCCCAGCCATACTTTTTCTATTAATGTATCGCGAGAGACAACATCACCACCGCCTTCAATTAAGGTGAGTAGTAATGAATAAGGTTTAGGCTCAAGCCTGATAGTACTCGTGCTATTTGTCAGCGTACGATTAACAGTATCAAACTGAATTGCTGCAAACTCATAGCGCATCTCTTTTTATCCCCTTGATTTTATTATTTATATTTTATGGTAATGAATTCGTCATGACGATTTCATATTAAATCGTCGCGCTTTATCCCATGGTAGTTAGAGTACAGGAAAACGATAAAATAGGAATGACCAACATGACAAGTAACCTTTTTTTACCACGGGTGTTAAGCCTTACGCTAGCTGCATTACTTGTTGGATGTGGCGGTAGCAATCACATTAATGATGAAGCGCCAGTGAGTAATGGTAATGATTCAAAGATGGTTGGTGGTTTTGAACAACATGAAGTAAATGAGCGCTTCTACTATATGAAGCCAGTAGAAAACACCAATAAAGCGTATAAGTTACTATTTGCTTTTCACGGCTCTGGAGGGAACAGTCAAGGTATGGCTGCGATGACCAAGCTGCATGAACAAAGTGATGACTACTTAGTGGTTTATCCAAAATCAAAAAATGAAGAGTGGAATGAAGGCTGCCGTTGTAATAAAGCAGATCGCTTAGGTGTGGATGATCTTGGTTTTGTAGATGACATGATTGCTGAACTTAAAGCCAAATATCAGCTAATTGATGGCGAAATTTATGCCACTGGTTTTTCTCAAGGCGGGCTCTTTGTACAAAACTTATTATGTAATCGCTCTGAGGTCTTTAATGCAATCGTGACCGTTGGAGCACCCATGTCATATCAGCTAGGTGATAGCTGTAGTTTTGATACACCGACACATTATCGTATTATGCATGGCAAGGCGGATACAGTGTTGCCATACACCGGCAGAAGTCATGCTAATTTTGGTCTACTCTCATCACCACAAGCGATCAAGATCATAGGTAACTTGAACTATGACTCAGCACTTTCTACAGATAAAAAAGTAGAGCAAGGCGTCACGTTAACTTATTATCCAAACCGTGCTATTCAAACGGAGCTTATCAGTGTTGATGGAGCTGGTCACAGCTGGAACCTTTCGCCAATAAACACAACTCAATCAATCATGGAGTTTTTTGAAAAAGCTAGTAAGCATCCGCTTCCGCAAGATTCTGATCTTATTGCTATTAATGAAGACTACTACCATGTGCGGAATGTAACACCGCAAACAGACAAGCCAACCGTGGTGATGCTGTCAGGAGCCAATTTACACTTTCATAGTGATAGCGCATGGTTTGCACTGCTACAACCTTACTTATCAACACAGTTTAATGTGTATGTGATTGATAGGCTTGGGCAAGGGCTTAGTAGTAACACCAGCGCACCGTCAATGCAAAAGTTTGCAACGGATCTTCCAGTGCTATTTGAGAAGCTTGATTTGAGCAATGTGCATTTGGTGAGTTTTGCTAATAGCAACTCTGTACCGCTTATTGCTATGCAGCAGTCGGAAGACTTCAAACAAAAGATTGCCAGTATGTTGTGGATGGATCCGGACATTTTATTACCGCACTCAATTGCACAGTATCAGGGTTACCCTGTTGATATTTATCGCGAGTGGGGTCAGCATTTGATAGACCACGTGAGTGCAGGAAAGTGGCAGGAAAAAATGAATGGCAAAATAGCTGAGGAGCAGGCGCATGTAGAGTCTTTGCTGGAAGAAAGTGAGTTTGCCCAGCATATGGATTGGGATTACTTCAATCAAATCATGCAAACACGTTATAGTATTGAGGCCCAACTTATCCGAGTAAATGAAATGATGAACTATCATGACGATCTGGAGTTAGTGAGAAACTGGCAACCAGATAGCAGTATTCCAATTACCGTGATCGATAGTGAGTTTGAACAGTTAGATATTGAAAAAGCAGAAACAGAAGAAGCCAGAGCGGGTTTGATTAAGTGGGAAGCCGAAGGTCGAAAATGGTCTCAAGAAGTCGCGGAAATAAGCGGAGGGCAATATTTGCCAATAACCTCTACAGAGCACTTGATCCCGCTCACTCACCCTGAGCTTATTACGCAAGCACTGATCGAGCTGTCTAACCGATAACATCTGACATAGCGCCTAGCGCTAATCCATACTAGTTGACGTTCATCGTCACTTCCCCCCAAGCCCAAATATCCTTATTTGGGCTTTTTTAGTTGAGTGCGTACGAAATGGTGCTGACGATTAAATAGTGTCATTTTTGATTGCTTATAATATAAAAAGGGCTGGTTCATTATAGCCCCCAGTTTAGATTGTAAGCTTTTATATAGTTATCCGTGCGTTACTTCAAGAGACACTAATCTTATGTAACTTGAACTCGGGGTCATAAGTGAGTTAATCAACCAAATTACCTAATAAGCTCAACAGGTGTAATATCACGCTAGCCAGAAGTTGTTTTTTAATATCAGGCAACTTGTGCGTCAATAGCTGGTCTATTACAAAAAAATTTAAGGCAGTAGTAAGGGATAACAACTGCAAGAAAACAAGTTATTATCCCGAGTTCACGGTATTTAGAGGGTGCTAACATCTACCGTCAATGTGGCTAGATGGTTGACTAAATCAGGATCATCGCTGTCAGACTTTGTTCCACCTAAATGTTTTGCGAAAAAGCGTTCCATGGCGATGATAGAAGCCAGTTTATTGTTGTGTTGAATAAAACCATGCCCTTCATTTTTCGCTAAGATGTATTCAACAGGCAATTGAGCGTTGAATAATGCTTTAGCAATTAATTCAGACTGTTCCTGTGGCACTCTTGGATCATTTGCTCCTTGAATTAACATAATTGGCGCTTTAATATTGTCGATAAAGTTGATGGGAGAGCGTGCAGCCATGTCCTTTCTATCAGCCTCAATTGCCGGATCACCAATCGCAGCGTAGAAGTTGCCTAAATATGGTCTATATGCCTCAGGGAATGACGCCATAAATACATTAAGATCAGAAGGCCCTACATATGAAATAACGGCTTTATATAAATCTGGTGTAAACGTCGCTCCCGCTAATGCAGCAAAGCCACCATACGACCCTCCCATAATACCAACACGATTTTTATCTGTGATGCCTTGAGCAATAAGATAATGCACGCCATCAGTAATATCTTGCTGCATTGAACCTATGCCCCACTGTTTGTTACCTGCGCTAGTAAAATGTTTACCAAACCCTGTTGAGCCCCTGAAATTAGGCTGTAGAACGGCATAACCTCTGTTGGCAAAGTAATGTGCAATAGGAACAAAGTAACCACTGCTAAATTCCCATTTATCTCTAACCCAAGGGCCGCCATGTGGCAATACAATTGTGGGAAGTGTGGTGTTAGCATATTTAGGCAATGTTAGATATGCTTGGATTTTTGTGCCATCTGTTGCGGTATAGTTTATTGACTGTCTTGTACCTAGCTGCTCAGGGTCAAACGAAGGTTCTGGATTTAGCAGGCCAATAAGCTGATCAGTATTTGGGTTAAATACAAATTGTTCGTCTGGCTTATTGGCATACTTTGCGGTGATATGCCAATGTCCAGTTTTACCTTCTATTTGTTCAACGTGTATGTCTGCGTCTGCTCCGAAATGTGAAGTAATACGAGATAGTATAGATGCTGCACTTTCAGTGAGCGGGTAGTTTCTTAGCCTCGAATCATAATATGCCGCGATAAGAGGTTGCCCATCATCTTGTAAAATAACATGGTATAAATCTGAGTTATTGAGCGGATCACGATGTAGCGTGTGTAATATATTTGTACCGAGATCAAGCTCAATAAGTTCTTGCTTATCTCGCCCTTGGATGCTGCCTGACAGTACTGCGGTATGCTTTGGTTCGTTATAGCCAATAACTTCAACTTGTTCACCAGGTTGTGTGCGCAAAACCTGTTGCCATGATTGCTCTTCTTTTTTGTATAAAGTCATAGAACTATCATTGTTTAAAACGACACCCACCATAATTTCTCCGGCGCGATTTAATATCGCCTTGCTAAACTTCAGCTCATTGGGATCGATCAGCGTCATAGTGTGGGTTTTTGTGTCTAGCTGGTACAGGCTGTATGTATCACTTTGTAGCAGGTTTGCAAATACAGCCAGCTTGTTTGAATTATCATGGAGCTGTTTTGCAAGAATGTAATTTACATCTTCTTTGTTCGTTAGGTTTGTAATTATTATACTATTTTTAAGATTATTAGGATTGAACTGAAGCGTGAAGATTTGTTTGTTTTCATTGCCCTCGTGATCTTTGCTAAATATGATCTCATTCGTATGGTGAGACCATACGAAATTATCTACAGAATCTGTTAGGTTGGTGATTGGTTTAGCATCAGAGAGATCCCCCCCTTTGCGTACTAGATGAATATTATTCGCACCATTGTGCGGTTGAAGAAATGCAATCCATTCACCATCAGGTGATAGCGATACACTTTCCATTGTTTGCTCACTAAATAGATCTTTTAACGCGATTAACTGAGTTTGCGTTTGAGCAACGGTATGTATGGTTTTTTGTGTAAATGAACCAACTTGACAACCACTTAGGGATAGCCCTGCAAGGACAAGTGAGCTGATAATTGTCGTTTTTACTCTTATTAAATTGTATTTCATATTGGCTACTCCATTTTTTCTAAAATTATCATTACATGATTTTTAATTATTGTAAAACAATAATTCGTTGTTGTTTTTTGATGTTTTTTTTCTGTGTGGTATAGTACGCCCTGAGCATGAGAAATGAGGAGCTGACATGTCTATCACTTTGGATATGATTCAAAGAAGAAGTAAATTTATTCGCGTGGGAGTACTATCTACTACAGCGATAGTACTGATATTTCTGGCCTACGAGTTGGTATTCAATCATCGTGTCAGTTACTATGACAATGCTCTGTTTGATGAGTTATGGCAGTCTGATAAGGTTAATAATGTTGCTCTGTTTCTAGCTACGACTCCAATATTGTTCCTTGCATTGGCGGGGGTCCATTTCATTACTCGATTGCTAAAGTATTTTGAGCAAGGACACTTTTTTACTCGAGAGTGTTTGTCTTGCTTTATCTATTTCATCATTACTGAAGTGTTGTCGATATTTTTCGTCAGTGCACTGAGCGTTATCTTTGCATACTGGCATGATGCTTACTTTGAGCACACAACCCTTGTCCTGTCATTACAATTTGGTGAGTTGGTTACGCTTAGTATTTTAGCGACGGTTGCTTATCTGCTGCGCGCAGCGCAAGAGATCAGTGATGAAAACAAGGAGTTTATTTAGCGATGGAAATTGTTGTGAACTTAGATGTGGTCATGGCCATGAGAAAGGTCTCATCCAAAGAGCTAGCAAAAGAAATCGGCATCACAGAAGCGAACTTATCGCTGTTAAAGCGCGGTAAAGTCAAAGGCGTTAGGTTTGAAACACTGGCCCAAATTTGCAATTATTTGGACTGCCAACCGGGCGATATTCTAGAGTTTAAACCTTAATCTGTTTATGTGTTTGCATTCGCTGTCTTGAATACCGACATGCTAAGTGTATCTATCTAAATGGGTAAATAAATAAGAGACCTAGCTTAAACAAAAAACGCGAGTTACTGGTTAACTCGCGTTGATTATTTAGCCTTAATGATTAAATTATGCGGTTACCTCATAGTAACAAACTCCTCGGAGCCGGTTGGGTGTATCGCGACTACCGAGTCAAAGTCTGCTTTGGTTGCGCCCATTTTCATGGCAACGGCGAAGCCTTGGATCATTTCATCTACCGCAAAACCGATACCATGCAGGCCAACAATTTTCTCTTCTTTACCCGCACAAACAAGTTTCATACGACATGGCTGGCGATGCTGAGTAACCGCTGTGTACATTGCAGCAAAGGTAGAGGTATAAACCTTGATATTGTCTTTGCCGTATTTCTCTTCGGCTTCTGGCTCGGTTAGACCAATGGTACCAATTGGCGGGTGGCTAAAGACGACGGTAGGGACTAAGTCGTAGTCCATTTTGGCATTTGGCAATTCAGGATTAAATAGGCGCTCAGCGAGCATTCTTCCCGCTTTTACGGCAACAGGAGTCAGCTCTATTCCACCATCCATAATGTCGCCTAAGGCATAAATACCTTTAGCTGTGGTGTTTTGCCACTCATCAACTTTAATATGGCCACTAGGTGTTGTTTCTACATCTGTTGCGGCAAGATTGATAAGATCAGTCATGGGCTCACGACCAATCGCCCAGATCAGTGTGTCTACGGTATATGATTCACCATTTTCAAGGTGTAAGGTGACTGAGCCATCTTCTTCTTTGGTGACAGATTTTGGTGTTGCGTGGGTATGTAGTGTAGGCCCTTCTTTTTCCATTACCTCAGTTAATGTTTCAACTAAGATGGGATCAAAGTTACGCAGTGGAGCGTGCTTACGAACAAATAAGTGTGTTTCAGTGCCTAAGCTATGTAATACACCTGCAAGCTCTACTGCAATATAACCTGCGCCAACAACCGCAACGCGACGAGGCTGCTCTTTAAGCTCAAAAAAACCATTAGAATCGATGCCATGCTCAGCACCTGGAATATTTGGAATGGTTGGGCGGCCGCCTACGGTGATATTGATATGGTCAGCAGTATATTGCTCGCCGTTGACTTCAATAGTGCGGTTATCGACGAATTTAGCAAAGCCATTGATCACGGTAACGCCATTTTTGGCAAGGTAGTTGTTATAACCTTGGTGGATCCGACCAATGTAGGCTTCTCGGCTTTCGACAAGTTTTGCCCAATCAAAATTCTTTAGTTCAACATCAAAACCATAATCTGGAGCGTATAACTTAATTGCTTCTGCAACTTGAGCACCATGCCACATCGCTTTTTTTGGTACACAGCCCACGTTTACGCAAGTGCCGCCTAAATGTTTTGCTTCTATTAGTGCAACTTTAGCACCTCGCATCGCTGCTCTGTTTGCAGATGCTATTCCGCCGCTACCACCGCCGATTGCGATATAGTCAAAATGTTGAGCCATAAAAATTCCTCGCCAATTATTTATTTTGCTTAAATCCTACTACTTTATATTAAGTAAATAGAAAAAGTGCACAACTGTAGACCGATATTAAGCAAAAATCTGTTCAGATACTTGTAAATGCGGCCTAACACCCTTATTTCAACCTTAATATTAGATTAGAAGATAAAGAGCGTGCCCATGAGTAACCCATTAATCGGGCTAGAAGGATTGCCCCCCTTTTCGAAAATTAAGCCTGAGCACATTGTTGAAGCATTAAAGGCTGCAATTGCGCATTGCCGTGAGACCATTGATGTTATCTTAACGCAGCAAAACATCACTTGGGATAACTTTGTTGTACCTTTAGAAGAGGCTGACGATAAACTCAATCGCGTGTGGTCGCCAATTTCACATATGCACTCGGTGGTTAATTCAGAAGCGTTACGTAAAGCCTATGATGAATGCTTGCCTTTAATTTCTGAATATTCAACCTATGCAGGACAGCACCAAGGGCTATATAAAGCCTATGCGGCATTAAAAGAGTCTGAGGAGTTTGAGCGCCTGACTACAGCGCAGAAGACAACCATAGATAATGCCCTGCGCGATTTCCAGTTATCAGGTATTGCATTGGGATCACAACAACAAAAACGTTATGGTGAAATTGTTGCGCGGTTGTCAGAGTTGGCTTCAAAATTTGGAAATAATGTCATGGATGCAACGCAAGCATGGCACAAGCAAGTGACAGACAAGGCGCTGCTAACTGGGTTGCCTGAGTCCGCACTTGCGCTTTCAGCACATACTGGCGAAGCAAAAGGATTGGAAGGTTGGGTATTCACCTTAGATATTCCTTCTTATTTGCCAATAATGACATATGCAGATAACCAAGCGCTTCGCGAAGAAGCTTATCGTGCGTTTGTAACACGCGCCTCGGATCAAGGGCCAAATGCTGGCGAGTTTGATAACTCAGGAATTATGCACGAGGCGTTAACGCTTCGACATGAACTTGCTCAATTGCTTGGTTTTGCTAACTTTGCAGAAAAGTCACTGGCGACAAAAATGGCAGATAGTCCAGCTCAAGTATTCGAATTTTTGAATGACTTGGCCGTCAAATCAAAACCTCAGGCAGAGCAAGATGTTGCTGAATTACGCCATTTCGTCCACCAAGAGTATGGCATTAGTGAATTACAGCCATGGGATTATGCGTACTATAGTGAAAAGTTAAAACAAGCGAAGTACGCCATTTCTGATGAAGCATTACGACCGTACTTCCCTGAAGCAAAAGTGCTCTTAGGGCTATTTGAGACGGTTAACCGACTGTTTGGTATTCGCGTAACGGAAGTTGAAGGCGTTGATGTTTATCATCCGGACGTACGTTTTTTTGAAATATACGATGCCCAAGATCAACTACGTGGTCAGTTTTACCTAGATCTCTATGCCAGAGAGCATAAGCGTGGTGGAGCGTGGATGGATGACTGCATGGGTCGTAAGCGACGTGCAAACGGTGAATTACAGATCCCTGTTGCTTATTTGGTATGTAACTTTAATAAAGCGGTGGGTGATAAACCTGCACTATTTACCCACAACGAAGTCACGACTTTATTCCATGAGTTTGGTCATGGTATTCACCACATGCTAACCCAGATAGATACGGCACCAGTAGCAGGTATTAATGGTGTGGCATGGGATGCGGTTGAGTTACCTAGTCAGTTTTTAGAAAACTGGTGTTATGAGGAAGAGGCGCTAAACTTTATTTCAGGTCATTATGATACGGGTGAGCCATTACCAAAAGAGATGCTTGATAAGTTATTGGCAGCTAAAAACTTTCAGTCTGCTATGCAGATGTTACGTCAATTAGAGTTCTCATTGTTTGACTTTCATATTCACGCAGACTTCGAGCCAAACAAGCCATGTCAGATCCAAGCTACTCTTGATGCTGTGCGTGCGCGAACGGCAGTGGTAAAAGCGCCAGACTTTAACCGCTTCCAGCATAGCTTTAGCCATATTTTCGCTGGTGGTTATAGCGCAGGTTACTATTCATACAAGTGGGCTGAAGTACTCTCTGCGGATGCGTTTTCTAAATTCGAAGAAGAAGGTATTTTTAACCCCAGCACTGGCCGTGAGTTTATGCAGCACATATTGGAAAAAGGAGGTTCTGAATCCCCTATGGTGTTGTTTACTCGTTTTCGAGGTCGGGCACCTACTGTCGATGCACTGCTGCGTCATAGTGGTATTGCAGCGTAACAATATTTCCATTCTAGGCGCCTTCATTTGAAGGCGTTTTTTTGCAATCAAAGTAAGACATTTGGCTAGCAAATTCACTATCTCTGACTATTCTATAAAGATATGAATTAATAGGGAAAGCCACATGACTAAACTGGTTCTTGCCATTGACGACGATAAATTGGTCCACCACATCGTGGATGAAGCATTATCACGTACCTGCAAAATTTTACATGCTAAAAATGGTGAGGAAGGCTTACGACTGGCAAATAAATACCGCCCGGACATTATTTTGTTAGACGTTGAAATGCCCGGAATGTCAGGATTTGAAGTCTGTGAGCAGCTCAAAAAGCAAAGCGAAACTGCAGATATTCCAGTAATGTTTTTATCTTCGAGAACAGATATATCGGAGCGGATGCGTGGTTATAATGCAGGGGCTGCGGACTATATCGTCAAGCCTTTTAATGCAGAAGAATTACTCGCCCGTATTAATGTCCTTGATGACTACAGAAAAACGTCTTCAAAATTAAAGCAGGATGTGCAACGAGCTCAAACAACTGCTGAAATTGCCATGACAGACTCAGGCGACATGGGGCGCATTATGCGTTATGTTGGCCAGTCTTATCATGCCCATGACTTGAGCACTCTAAGCAGCTATTTCTTAGAGTTTTTTATTCCCATGGAACTGGATGTTGCAGTCGCTTTTTGGTATCGCCAAAGCGCTACGTTTTACTCCAGCGAAGGAGTGATCCAGCCAATAGAACAAGAGCTGTTTGAAAAGCATAAAAATGGCAGTCGGTTTGTCGATTTTGGCCGTCGAACAATTATAAATTATCCAAAAGTTTCTCTGTTAATCAAAAATATGCCGGTCGATGACGCTGGGGTGTATGGCCGTTACAAAGATCTCTTTCCTCATATTTTGGAAGCGACAGATGCCAAAATAAAAGATATGGAGGTGAGTGAAGATGCGCTCACGAAAGTCGAGCATATTGGTCAAGTATTTGCCGAGTTGAGCGATCACCTTAGCGGCGTGGGTAATCACTACAGCGGTAAAGTGGCTGAGTTTCAATCATTGATTCAAAGCGAACAGCTCACCGCTTTACAGCCACAGGAACGCGAGCGCTTACAAGAGCTTTATAAACACTTTACCTACCTAAGCGATGAACTCACCATTATCAAGTATAAGTTGGGTGAAGTTACTGAAATGCGCCAACAGCTTATTGAAAGCCTAAATAAAATTGCGAAACCCTGGGATGAAGGGGAGGTTGCATCGCAGGTAGATATTGAATTGTTTTGAACGCTTGTGGGATATTCAAAGACAGTATTGTGGGAAAAGCGTATACTGCTCGGGTTGATAACCCTTGGGAGTTAAGCTTGTATATTCATACCCCATTCGAAGAGAACAGACCCTACCTAGATACGCTTACAAAGCTATTTGACCTTCCAACTCTTGGTCTGGATGAGTCAACGTTTCAACTGCATTATGATGAATTAGGCTTACAGCTGGTAAAAAAAGATGAGCCCAAGCTTGGTGCTATCCGCGTTGATTTTGTTACCGGCGCTGTTGCACATAGGCGTAAATTTGGTGGTGGCAAAGGGCAGGCTATTGCTAAAGCTGTAGGGTTGAATAAAGGTGTAGTCCCAACTGTACTGGACGCAACAGCGGGGCTTGGGCGTGATGCCTTTGTACTGGCTTCAATGGGTTGTAAGGTAGTACTACATGAACGAAACCCCATAGTCGCGGCGCTATTATATGATGGATTGCAACGTGCCTATCAGGATGGGGAAATTGGCGAGTGGGTGCAAGCGAGTATGAGGTTAGAGTTTGGCTCTAGCCATGCGCTATTGGAACAGGCTGATTGGCGCCCTGATGTAGTATATCTTGATCCTATGTTTCCACACCGTGACAAGTCGGCACAGGTAAAAAAAGAAATGCGAGTGTTTCAAGACTTGGTCGGTAACGATCTTGATGCTGATGCGTTACTACCATTTGCGTTGCAATTAGCAAGCAAGCGAGTTGTAGTTAAACGGCCTGATTATGCTGGCTTTTTAGATAATACAACACCAAGTATGCAGATTAAGACTAAAAAAAATCGCTTTGATGTTTACGTTAACGCAGCAATGAAATAACCATAAGGTAGTTTGTTTTTTAATCGCTGGGCGTCTGGATGGATGTACGCCAAAAGTATGGTTTTGCGTATTTGTACACAAAATGGTTCCAGATTTAATCAAGTTGTCATAAATCCTTAATACTCTTGCTGGGCATGTTTATAGAGGGGTTGTGATTATATGCGCGTATCTACTTTTACTCGGTTGCTAGCAATACTGTTGACGACTGCGAGTATTTTACTTGGCGCTAGCCTATTGTGGGCAAGCAAAGTACTAACCGAACTTGATGTTCAAGGTGCGGCATATAATCAGGTTAAAAACACCGTGATTATTGAGCTTGAAGGGACGATAGAGGATTACTTGAGCGCGGGTGATAGCCAGTATTTAAGTAAGGCTGATGCGCAAATCAATGCACTCCAACAAGATGTTAATAACCTACCTGAAGCGCTAAGTGCGCAGATAAGACAAAAGTTACAGCAATTACAGCAAGACATCTCTGAAAAGTACCGGGCACTTGGCAAGCTATCCGGCAACGAGCTAGCACTATTAGATAACGCCTTAAGGCAGATGTCAGGCTCGGCATCCAGCCTGGTAAAATATGCGATTAAAGCGCAAGAAAGCGACCTAAAAGCGGCCTACTTTGAACTTGCCTCTGATTACTTTAGTGAAGTCTCCAATCTCAGTCTATATACCTATCAGTTAGTGATGTCTTATGAGCCGCAAACAGAGCAGAGTTTAATGGCAAGTCTACGTCGACTAACAGATATTGCACAGCAAATTGAGCAACTTGAAAATTTAGGCGTGATGAGTGAGGTAGATGAAGACGAGTTATTTTTGGGGGCCGAAGCCGAAGACCTAGCACTTGAAATTAAAGCTGAGCTTGTAAGTTGGCCAAAACGTTATGGCCGAGATCTTAACAACACGCTACAGCAATCCAAAGAGCGTCAAGCAGGTATGTTGGCATTACGTGGCGATATTAAATCAATCTCAGAAAATATCTTACAAGCTGAGGCGCAGCTGATTGCTGATCAGGCTGCGGTAAAAGCCAACGTATTTATGCTATTTGGTGGTGCAATTGGTTTACTCGTGATACTGGCAGGTACTGTATACCTTGTTCAATTTAAACAAGTCCTTACACCATTAAGGCAACTACGAGATGGCTTTGCGCAACTGATAGAGAGTAATGAACTCAGTAATATTAAAAGTAAGAATCAAGATACTGAAATTGGCGAAATAGCGAGCTACTTCAACCAATTAATCGATAGACAGCGAGCAGAGGCTGATGAACGTTCAGCAATGCTTGGCGTTATTAATACTTTTATGGAAGAAATGAATACCAACTTGGCAAAAATATCGACTCAAGCAGGAGGGACTTTTGAGCAAGTGGAGAAAAATCAAGCGCAACTCGATTCGGTGAGGCAATTAGGTGCAGAGGCCAATCACATTAATGCACAAGTTGCTGATAACGCAAATAATACATTTGAGGCGATGACGCAAAGCGTGGCTTATGCTGAATCGATGCTGAGTGCGTCATCGACTACACAAAAGCGCGTTGAACAAGGCTTAGAAAGTTTGAATGAGTTGCTAACTGGCGTGTCTGATGTCAGTAAAGTCATTGATATGATTAGCTCAATTGCAGAACAAACCAACTTGCTAGCGCTTAATGCTGCTATTGAATCTGCTCGTGCAGGAGAGCATGGACGTGGATTTGCGGTAGTTGCGGATGAAGTGCGCAAGCTTGCTCAGCAAACACAAGCTTCGTTAACGGATATTCATCAGCAACTCAACGCCCTTAGCGATAACTCGAATAAAGTTTCTACCCAAATTTCAGCACTAGCCGATGAGGCGCAGCAACAAACTAACCATGCTCAAGAATTAAAGCGAAATTCAGAAGGTGTGGCGCACAGTGCACAAAGTGCCAATCAGGTGGCGGCGCATGCGATGGAGCTTGCTAACCAACAATCTGATTTATTAGACACTTTCGGTAAGGCTATGGATAACATGAAAGGCCAAGTTAATAGCTCTCATCAGCAAGTACAGCAAATCCAACAAAGCCTAAAAGAAAAGATGCAGGAAATTCGCAGTACCTTAGGGTTGTAACAGGTAGATTGTGCTAACTCATTGTTGTTAAAGCAGAGCTTGATTTTTTACCTTGTCTAGCCAGAAGTGATCTCTTGATACAAGGCAAATCTGTGTATCAATAACTGGCTATTGGAAGTGAATTCAACGCAGTTAGCGCTAAAACTGGCTGCTAGAAAGGTATTATACCAATTTGACTTAATACTTGCTCAATTTGAAGGAGTAAATCTGACGCTAACAGCGTTAAAAATTTCTCATTTAGAACAACTAAATAGCAAAATTTTTGCCTAGTTATCGACAAGATTTTCTCGCCTCAAAATAGACCACTTAATTAAGCAAATTGGTATTAATTATCCGCAGTCCGGGTTACTCATTAAAAAAGGCCGAGTACGGCCTTTGCATGGGGGAAGAAGGCTCATCTTGAGCCTACTGCATGTTTCTTTATGGTTTGTACTGTGCGTCTAGTGTTAAACCTGAGAAGGTACGATAAGCATTAATGCTTAAGTGCCACGTACCAGCTTGTGGGTTGGTGATAACACACGTTTCAGTATTTCCACTTTCATATGGACGGCAGTCATAGCTTGTCGTGGTTGGGCGAGCGCCAAACTTAACAAACAAGTCAGCATCGCCTGAACCGCCAAACGTTTTTACAGTAAAATCGCTCATGCCTTCTGGTACTTCAATTGTGTAGTGTACCCATTGGCCGCTTGATGCTGATACATCTTCGATAGTACCACCACCGGCTTGCGGAGTGCCTGTGCTTGAACCTGAGGTAGTCGCGACTAAGCTAACACCTGAATAGGCTTGATAGCCGTTGATCATTACATGATAAGTTCCAGCTTGTGGGGCATCAAAACTACAGGTCTCTGCATTGCCACTTTCATAAGGGCGACAATCATAACTTGCTGTAGTTGGCTGACTTCCTAATTTCACATAGAGATCTGCATCACCTGTGCCACCGCTCATTGTGAAAGTCACATTAGTTTTGTCTGCTGGTACCTCGAAAGTGAAGTATTGGCTACTGCTTGCGCTTCCGCTCAATCCTGTTTTTGCTACACCATCTTCAAGCACATTGCTTGTTGGTGGTGTTACATCGCCACCTAGTGCTTCGTTAACTGCTGCTGCTGCATCCACAACACCGGTTCCACAGTTTGAGCAGCTACCAGCAAAGTTACGCGTGGTATTTTTCAAGATTGCTTCTACTTCATCTGGAGTCGCAGAAGGCTTTGCTTGTTTGATCAGTGCAGCGACACCTGCAACGTGCGGAGCAGCCATTGAGGTACCTTGTGAGTAATGATAGCTGTCTGCAGAAGGTGCACCAGAGCCTGAGTTATGCGTAGATAAGATACCTTCAGGGTCGTTGGCAAAACTTTGCGCACCACCAGGTGCTGCGACATCAATGTTTGTACCATAGTTAGAGTAGTAAGCACGACCACCATCTCGGCCGACTGACGCTACGTTTACCACGCCGTTACAGTTACCAGGGTTATAGTTAGCTGAATTATCGTTGTCGTTACCAGCTGCAATGACAATCACAGTACCATTATTACGGGCTTGGTTGATTGCGTTTTGTGTTGTTGCACTACAAGCGCCACCACCACCTAGACTCATATTAATCACGTCAGCGGGATTTGCATTTGCTGGAATTCCAGACACTGAACCGCCAGAAGCCCAAATAATACCGTCAGCGATGTCTGAGGTTAAACCACCACATTTACCAAGCACACGAACAGGTACTACCTTTGCGTCGTAAGCAACACCGGCAACACCTTCGCCGTTATTTGATACCGCTGCAACAGTCCCCGCTACGTGCGTGCCGTGCCAGCTTGAGTCTTGATCGGCACGAGGAACTGGCTGACCTGTAGAATCGGTACCACATTCACCACGTGTTACGGCATCACCTGGATCGCGAGCATCGTTGTCACGAGCACCGCCATCATTCGCAACAAACGTGTCTGAGATCATGTCATAGCCCGGCAAAATATTTGCGTCTAAGTCAAGGTGCGGTCGGTAACCTGTATCAAGCACCGCGACTACAACCCCTTGTCCTGTCGCTTTATCCCAAGCCGCTGGAGCATTGATCCCCGCAGCAGCTTCAAAATAATGCCATTGGTCGCTATAACGAGGGTCGTTAGGTGTTGCGAATGGTTTCAACATCTGATCGATTTCAATATATTCAACGTTGCCAGACGCCATAACTTCACTCATAAATACCTGTGCTTCTTTAGCTGATAGCTTTTTGTCTGCACGCATTACATGGTGGTTACTCAATGCCATAGGACGGACATAGTGAGCTTTGGCACTCGCTTTGTTACTTTTAAAACCTTTTACAAAGCTTTCTGCACGTTGTTGCATTTTTGTTGGTTGCAGATCCTCCGCTGCAAGTCCCATCATTTGTGAACTAGCATCTTTATATTTAATAATAAATTGAGTGCCAAGTGTGTTCTGAGATGAGAGCTTCTGTGCGGTAGCTGCAAGTGCTGTATCGTTTTGAATAGCTGGTGCTGCGGTAGCTGCTGATGCGCTAAATAGCGCAGCGACAGCAACGCTAAGTGTTGCGCGCTTAAAGTTTTTATTGATTGTCATAATGTTTCCCTAGTTTCTAACTTGTTGTTCAGCTGTTAACAGAAAGCTGATGGTCAGTGAAATTAAACGCCTATCTAAAAAAAAGAAAGCGCTGTTTTGTTATTTGCACTAATTATTTAGTTATATATAGATGGATAAATGGCTATAAAAAATTCTTAGCGTGTTGTTTTTAGTGCTTATTTTTCATTTTTATGTGAGTGTGAATAAATTTCAGTTACATTGTAAATGAGTGTAAACGGAAGGGTTGTTTTAACTAAATGTGCCTTATGAAGGGACTGAAATTGATTATTTTTAGTTTTAAAGTATGGTTTTTTTGGCAATATTAAGTCTCTTATTCGTAATCACAGCACTGCGATATGGACTTTTTTAGGTACATTATTAACATTGAACAAATTGCAACCAAGTGGTGCTCATCCATACTGTGCTTGTTGTGTGGAACTCGGTATAATTTGTTTTTGGTTAAACGTTTACTTTGTGCGTTAAGTGTTAGCAGTAAGTAGTGATACCATGTTGACTTAATATCTGCTCCAGTTAGGGGGGGTTGTTTTGGCGCTACAACTGACTGCTAGAAAGGTATTAATTAAGAGAGCTGGTATAAGCTACAAGGTTTTAAAAATAGGGTTGAGTGAAGTTATGCAACAAACAGATGTAGTTGTGATCGGTGCTGGTGCTGCGGGGTTAATGTGCGCTGCGCAGGCTGGGTATCGAGGGCGACAAGTTGCTGTGGTTGATATGGGTAAGAAGCCTGGTCGCAAGATTTTGATAAGTGGCGGTGGCCGATGTAATTTTACTAATGAGAATGCCTCTCCAGCCAATTATCTGTGTAAAAACCCACACTTTGTAAAATCATGTCTGAGTCGCTATACCCAACATGACTTTATTGAGTTGGTAGACCGTCATGGCCTTGCATATCATCATAAAACACTTGGGCAGTTGTTTTGCGATAATAGCGCACAAGACATCGTTGATATCCTGCTTACTGAGTGTGATTGGGCGGGCGTTTCACTCCATTTACGTCAAGAAGTCATTGCGGTTGAGCATCAAGCCGACGGCCGCTATGTAGTCAAAACCACAACACAAACCTTTAATTGTGAGTCGGTGGTGGTCGCAGCAGGTGGCTTAACAATGCCAAAACTGGGCGCAACTCCTATCGGCTATAAAATAGCGCAGCAATTTGGTCTAGCTGTTTTGCCCACTATGGCTGCTCTCGTACCTTTTACACTTCACGATCACGATAAAGCACGTTTTGATGGTCTCTCTGGGATCAGTATTGATAGCGTAGTGACCAGTGAAAGCGGTGTTCAGTTTAGAGAGAATATTCTCTTTACTCACAGAGGACTATCTGGCCCAGCAATTTTGCAGATCAGCTCATTTTGGCGTGCCGGAGAGTTTGTGAGTATTAACTTACTTCCTGATTTAGACGTCCAAGCACTGCTTCATGAGTGGCGTAGTGAACAAGGTCAAAAGCACTTAAAAAATCTGCTGTCGACCATCTTACCGAAGCGCTTTATAGAAGCGCTGATCAGCGATGGCAGCATTGTGGATAAAAATGCCAACCAACTCAGCCATACAGAAATTGAAACCTTAACTAGAATCCTAACCAGCTGGAAAATCAAACCAAATGGCACCGAAGGCTATCGCACAGCAGAAGTCACACTTGGTGGTGTCGATACTGACGAACTCAGCTCCAAAACCTTCGAAGCTAAAAAACAAAAGGGTCTGTACTTTATCGGCGAAGTCACCGATGTTACTGGTTGGCTCGGAGGATACAATTTTCAATATGCGTGGAGCTGTGGCTGGGCGTGTGGACAAGCGGTTTAATTGACAAGACATAATTCGAGCGAACACATTTTTAATTGTTCGAACAGACTCTATTCATTTAAAAATAGAAACTCATCATTTGTACCATTGACGTGCTTATATAATTTATATAATTTAGCTAGAATATATAAATTAGATAATGTCATTATCATGAATGAACAAATAATCTTCGAAAAAATCAAGGAAGAGCTAGAGAAAGCACCTAGAAATCAATTCACACTAGAATTGCACCTCCAAATGATTAAGTACGCAGATGATTTGAAAACAATTACCGCAAAGGAATTTTGTGCAGGTGTAGGGTTAAAGGAAAGTTTTGGAACAGAGTTTTCCAAAATGCGAAATCTCACTAACCGATTAAAATCTGCTGGTTTAAAGACGGACATGATTTGATGTCGCTTCAGAATATAGGGTATTAAATTTAATATATGAAGCTTTATTATAAAACAGAGCTAGGCAAACTTTATCTTGGTGACTCTTTAGAAGCGATGACTTCTGAAAAAATTAAAAAGTATGCGGGTAAAGTTAATTTAATTGTTACTTCTCCACCGTTCCCACTTAATAATAAGAAAAAGTATGGTAATGAAGTTGGGGAAGCTTATAAAGAGTGGTTTAAAAAATTAACACCTATTTTTAATGAACTTTTAGCTGATGATGGATCACTGGTAATTGAGATAGGTAATGCTTGGGAACCAGAGCGGCCTGTTCAATCTACTTTGCATCTTGAGTGCCTTTTTGAAATGACGAAACAAGAAGGCTCTGATCTTAGGTTAATTCAAGAGTTTATTTGCTACAACCCTGCAAAACTTCCTTCTCCTGCTCAATGGGTTACTGTAAATAGGTGGAGAACAGTAGATAGCTATACCCATATTTGGTGGCTTGCAAAAAGCGATTATCCAAAAGCTGATAATAGTAAAGTGTTGCGACCCTATAGCAAGAGTATGAAGAAGTTACTTGAGCGACAAAGCTACAATGCTGGCAATCGCCCTTCAGAGCATAAAATTAGTGAAAAAAGTTTTCTTAAAGATCATGGCGGTAGTATCTCACATAACTTTTTTGAACTGGAACCAATTGATGAAAAACGTGAGGTTCGCCTACCTCATAATGTGCTCTCATTTTCGAATGTATCTTCGAATGATTTTTTCATTAGGCAATGTAAGGAAAAGGGTTTAAAGCCTCACCCTGCAAGAATGAATAAAGGAATTGTCAATTTTTTCATTGATTTTCTGACTGATGAACATGATATTGTATTTGATCCCTTTGGTGGAAGTAACACTTCAGGGTATTGTGCAGAATTAAAAAATAGACAATGGTTAGCTATTGAAGCTAGTGAAAAATATGCTGAGCAATCAAAAATAAGATTTAATGACCCAGAATTAACAAGGAAATAATATGGATGTAAGTGCTTCTTTAATTACTGATTTATTAATAGAAGGTAAACGAAAAGAGAGTTTTATTGGTCGTCCGTTTTATCTGTCATATGACATATCAAGACTTTTGGTGTGTGACGCTTGGAAAGCTGATGTAAAAGGAATACCTGCGGGAGCTTTCTTATTAGCGTTTTATGATGGTGAAGACGGGGTTGAAGAAGCAGTCTTACTAAGGGCCTTATCTCAGACAAAGTTGCCTACAGATAATGATGTCATTACATCGATGATCGAGTATTACAAAGATAATTTGGATATTTCGGGTAGAGCAGGAAGTGAGAAAAAAGGTAAGTTAGACGAGTTTACACGATATGAGTTTAGCTTTTCTGGTTTAGAGTGCCGAGTACTGGGGGTATTTTACCGTGGAGAAAATGGCAAGATAGAATTTGGAGCAGATTTAGAAAACTTTTATTCAGCCAATAACTACAGCGTTTATAAAGCTACAGGTGATGTACTAGAGTTTATAGTAAATCAAAGAGATGACGATGGTATTGCTGGGCAAAAGTCAGACTTTAAAATAGGTAGTGTGAGGTACTCGTCTAGCAGAAGGCATCAAGCTCAAGAAGAAACTGTAAAAGTTTGGGTAAATCCAAAAGACTTTCTAGGCAAACGCTCAGCTATGTTCGGTATGACAAGAACAGGTAAATCAAATACCGTAAAGAAAGTTATTGAAGCCACTGAAGAAATCTCCCAAAAAGCACTAATACCTCTGCTTTCAGCTCCACCTGAAACACTTGAATTTGACCAGTCTGGTAGCCCTTCTTTTCCTGTTGGACAGATTATCTTTGACATCAATGGTGAATATGCTAACGCGAACAGGCAAGATTCAGGGACTGCTATCTATGATTTATACAAAGAAAAAGTTGTTAGGTATAGTGTTTTAGAAAAAGGCAATGACTTTAAAGTCATGAAAGTAAACTTCTTCAAAGATATCGAGAGTGGTTTTAGCCTTATTTCAAGTTATTTACAGGAACAGTCGATAGGCGGGGATTACGTTAATAATTTCACAGCTGTAAGTTTTGAACCACCAGAGAGTACCAATCCACACGGTTCTGATTGGACTAGATATAACAGACTTATTGCTGCCTATAAGTGTTGCTTATACCGTGCTGGATTTAAACCTACGGGTGAAAATGTACGGTTCAAAGGCGCGTCAGAGCTGAATTCAGCTATTATTGAAGGTGGGACTATAGATCCAAGTAAAGGTATCTCTCTTGAGGAAGCTTGTACGTGGTTTGAAAAAGTTTGGGAGCAGTATGATGAGAGTGAGTTCATAAAAGGTTACGTAAACAAGAAAGGTTACGAGTGGGCCAATGACGACCTCAAATCAATGATGGTTTTCTTAAGCACTTATAAATCGCCCGGTAAGAAAACCCAAGTAAGTGGCTACAAGAAGCTTAGAGTGAAACAATTACTTGCTCTTCATACAACGAGTATGGATGAGTCATTTGAAAGCGAGATTCCAAAATTTTTACAAGATGGAAAAATTGTGATCGTGGATCTTTCGCAAGGCGAGCCTGTTGTACAACGCTTATTTTCTGAAAAAATATGTAGATCAACTTTTAACATTGCAATGGATAGGTTTATTAAAAACCTGCCAAATAACTTTATTCAGTTTTATTTTGAAGAAGCGCATAATCTCTTCCCTAAAAAGGATGACAAGGATCTAAGTCAAATATATAACCGCATTGCGAAGGAAGGTGCTAAGCTGCATTTAGGGATGATCTATGCAACCCAAGAAGTAAGTTCAATTAGCTCAAACATACTGAAGAATACACAAAACTGGTTTATCGCACATTTGAATAATATTGATGAAACTAAAGAGCTAGAAAAGTATTATGACTTTAAAGACTTTACTCAATCACTTGTTCGTTTCTCAGCTACAAATGACAAAGGTTTTGTGAGAATGAAAACATATACAAACCCTTTTATTGTTCCAGTGCAGATTGACCGCTTTTTAGCTAATAAGGGGATGTAATGAGCTATGATGCTAAAGGAAATCGACCTTTTCAGTGGGCAGGGAAGTCACAGCACACTCATGTAATAAATGATCCGTTTGTTCAAGAATTGATGAAGCGTTGCAAGTTTCCATCTACAAATGAAGAAGCCACTAACGATGTGAGAGATCATTCTTTTGAAGTTCTGGAAGGTGGGTCTCGTACTCTCTCAACGATTGTAACTGTTGACGGTGGCTATACTGAGGTTGAGGTTAAGAAAAATTACCCGAGTTCTAAAGTCGCATTCTTTCAGTTCGGAGGGCTAAAATTTAGCTTACAGGATTTAGAGAATTTAAGTAGCGCTCCATTTATTCATCCTGATGAAATGGAAAAGTTTAAGAAGTTAGAGCGCT
This sequence comes from Pseudoalteromonas sp. McH1-7, assembly GCF_013366255.1. Lineage (NCBI taxonomy): Bacteria > Pseudomonadati > Pseudomonadota > Gammaproteobacteria > Alteromonadales > Pseudoalteromonadaceae > Pseudoalteromonas > Pseudoalteromonas sp. McH1-7. The sequence continues at coordinate 127,040 of NZ_JABWPQ010000018.1, forward strand.
TTAAACTAGCAATACCAACTAAAGCCACTTCACTTGATTCCATGTCAATGATTGACTCTATTCGTACTCCTATAATCGAATTTTTTAATCAAGAACGAGATGGAAAAACGTACATGGAAACTCTTAAATGGCTTGTTTTCCATGACTTTAAGAGAAAAAGCATCGACCATGACGAGTCTTTAGAAGAAATCAAATTTGGCAGTTTGCCAAATAGAAATGATCAATCTTATAACGATACTGTAGTCCAAAAGTCAAACGTTGATGGACAAGGTTTCTTCAACGTTGATGGAGAGCTGTTTAATCTCGTAGACTTATTCAGATTTCACGAAGTTGTCGATGAGGAGTTGGGGGCGAGTGGTATTCTTGGGTATTTAACTAACGTGATTGAACATATAATTATTGTTCACTGTATAAAAGAAATAGTCACTAAAAAGCCCTCATTCTTGAAACGTTTTTTATTTATTAAAGATGGTCCTTTAGGTTTTTTTGGACAGACAGCAAAGCTTCATAAAGATATGAGAGAACTTTGTAATCTTTATGTAAAAGAACATTCTCTTAAATTAGTGGGAATTGAAAAGTCTGGTTCATTCGTTGAACATGCAGAGCAAATCACTTCAGGTGAAAATGCTTGCTTAGAACAAGGACAAGCACTACCACTCTTTAATGATTATATTTATAAGCATATTCTTCCGGGGCCTACCACGAAAGCGGAGCTGGCTAAAATGAAACCATATGCTTCGACATCATACTACAGTGGTAAGTTGATATATCGAAGTAAGTCAGACCGAACATGGGTATTAACAATACCAATTGAAAGTTGTGACGAAATAAAGTCACTAAACAAGAGTTCTTTTGCAAACTTAGATGAAATTTTAAATGCAGTAGATAGGTTAAAGTGCGATATGTATGAAAACTCAATTATACCTATCGCTCTTGTTAACCAATTAGTATCTTTAGCAAATCATCCGTCATCTATAATTTTGGAGAAATTCGCAATTCAATCTATGAAAGATTAAACAACATGGTAGTTGTAACAGCCACAAAGAATTAATTTTTGTCATTGTTACAACTACCATCACTTTTGTTTAAATTTATAAAATAGGCAATTGTAATGTAAACGTCGCCTAAACCCCACCTAGCGACTGAATACGCTCGACTTATAAAGTACAGCTCTGATCTCAATTTGGAGCTGAACATGTCTAAACACAAAAAAGCAGAGCAATTGTAACGCCCAAATAATTAACGCAAGCGGTTCATTAATTCTACGAATAACTGCTGCCCAAAATTGGGTGGAGTTGTAACTCCACCCAATTTAGTACAGCGCTTTCGTAGAATTTTATGCAGCTTCAAGATAACCAATTGGTGTCATATCGCCAAGTGAATCATGAGGC
>NZ_JABWPQ010000019.1:0-127938 GCF_013366255.1 Pseudoalteromonas sp. McH1-7
TTATCAACCGCTGCTGCTATTTCTTGAATTTGTGCTTCGCTCCACCTGCCACTTTGGTCAATGCCGGCGATGGCTTGAGCGATTTCTGCCTGATAGGCGTCGGTGACACTGGCTTGCAACGCGTTGAGGTCGTCGGCAAGGGCAGCTTTGGCCATTGGCGCGACTTTTAAATTCAGTTGTGTATCGACAATATCCGGTACGACAATGTTATCGACTTCGGCGGCAATATTTTGAATTTGCGCTTCGGTCCAACTGTTACCTGGATCGATGCTCTCAATAGCTCGAGCGATTGCGGTTGTATAATCATTTGTGATTGATTGCGCAAACGCCGCTAAGTCATCTTGAATTGCAGAGGACACAGCTGGCGCTACCTGAACCTCTAACGCAGTACTGACTTGTTGTTCAACTCTAGGAAATACGTATTCATCAGAAAAATAAGCTAATTTTTCGCCAAGCGATATATCAATAAAATAATCAATAGCATCTGGTAGTATTTGGTTGAGCCTAGCTTCAACTACTTGCTCAGCTGTGTACTCTAAGCTTAGGTTTATTAAACGATAGGTTTCGTCTATATAGTTTTTTACATCGCCAACAAGCGCGGGAGTTTTAAGGAGCTCAGGCTCTGGAAAATTGGCTAAATTGTCTATCGAAGACAGAGATAACGCGTTGTGAATAACAGGGCTTTGGGCAAATTGAGTTGGATTAACGCCTGAAAAAGTAACATGTCCTTTGTACTCAATATTTGCGGTAGGGCTTAGTATCTGGTTAAAAAAATTATTTACATACTGTTTAACGCTATACGCGTTGACCGCGTATTTGGCATTTTCGAGTGCACCTAAATCAACATCAAGGTTGAAAATAACGGTGTTGTGATAGGTTTGGGTTCCAAAATATTCTTGATCTTGCTCTTTAAGCTGCTTTGTTGCTGACGCGATTAATGCAGCTCGTTCCTCTTGCAAAATTTGAGAACTTAGATTCCCGTAATCTAGCGTGGTCATCTCGCAAACTCTCACTCAACTTTGCGTCTTAGTGACGCATGCTCATAAACAAAGGCGGCAATCTATACTTGCCACCTTTCCAGCGCCTACTTACTTAACCTCGAGGGCTTGTAGGGTAGAGCTTACGTAGTTCACAAAGCTCAAGGTCATGTCGATAACAGCAAGAATTGCTATATTCGATTTCCCAATCGGTCAGTGTTTTTTCTGTTGCAAAGAAAAAACGACGATTTTCAAATTTTTCTAGGCTACAACCTTGCATTTTCATGAACGCAGCTAGCCCTAAACGGTGTGTTGAGATCACCATATCAAACTCCTAATTAATCATTTTCGCTATTTGTCTCACTCACAGCTAGCATTCGCGTTTACCATCACCATGGGCCGTAGTCTCTAGCGTGCACTTTTGGATGCTCGCGTTACACCACTGCTCTAACATCTGGCGGTGGTTTGAACGCCTTCAAATCTCATCGATACAGAATGTAGATACCGTAGATCGGACGTTCTGTATCTGCGGGGTCTTTGCTTTGAGGCATCGATAGTTTTGCTCGTAACGAACTTGCACCATTGGGTATGTCAATTGGCGTGTCTTGAGCAACGACATACCAACTGTCTGTGTTATCAAGAGACACTTTTACAATTTGATCTTCATACGATGGGATGGTCGTAATCAAAAGTTGATGGGCTTTTCCATCTGGTTGACTGTCACTGGTGATGTTTACACTATTGGTGACCAGCTCTGCGTTACTTTGATTAATATGCATGACCGCATCATATGGTCTTATTGTACAATTATGGCTTTCTTGCCCGTTTACTTCATTACCCTCTTTAAAGGTGAGTAGGTTTAAATAAGGTAAACCTGAAGTCAGTGACAAGTGAGTTGAATAGCTGACGACGACATAAGGCCGCTGCAACAGCTCTCTTTTACGTAATGAACTCTCTAAAAATTCTTTATCAACCAATGTCTTACTGTTGAATTTTAATGTTCCGTATTGATCCGTACGAAAACTGTCTAACACATCTAGGTTACTATGACGGTGATCGCGACTGCCTGTTTTAACGGGAACAGTTATCGTCTTTCTATGTATGGTCATCTTTAAATGATATCCAACTTACAAGTCTCATTCTCTACTATTGTACAATTTTAGCTAATTCTAAGGCGATAGTCACTGCTGAAAAATACCTAGAATTGCATATTTATTGCAGTATGAAGGCTTTTGTACTGCCTCCCAATACATTACTAATTATGTACAATAACATATCCGTTGAAAGCACGTTTCATTGACGCCCCAGCACTAGGGTTATAGATAAACCTCAGGGTAATATGATCACCGCCCTTGGTGAAAATAACGCCTTTGTTAAACGCTTCCCAAGTTGTGCCGCCATCTAAACTGTATTCGATGTTCAGGCCTTCAGTGTCGGGTAGCATTGCGATATGAACTGCGTTCCCGTTTGCAGCATCAAGCAAATGATGGGTTACCGTCGTCAAAACCGGCGCACGGCGTCCCCCTGCAGACATATCAACCTTATAGGGGGTGTGATCAATACCAGAAGAACTATCAATATTGATCCCCTCGGTTGTTTGAAAATCATCAATGATAGCATAAGCGAGATCGTACTTTTGGGCTGCAAAACTTGCGTACGCTCTAAGTAACATGGCGTTGGTATTGCCATTACCACTTGGAATAATGTGGTTGAGCGAATCAGGATCACCAATTTTTCCTGTGGTTTGCGGTGTCGATGCTGCAACTTTTTTAACGTTAGGGTGACGTTCTCGCGCTGCTAGCTTTGCGTATAAAGCTTCTAATTCTGAAAGTATGGGATACTTTATACTGACACCCGCTTTGAGTTGCATGGGGCTAACGAGGCTGTTGTAGGTCATTAGCATCCACCAATACTCGGTATGGCCATACAAGCGGTATGAAATTAATGGCGGGTTGCCTTCATCTTCAACGATTAAATACGTACCGGCCATCGGCAGCTTTTTTATCGCTGCAAACATATATGAATCTAAGACATCATATACACCGCCCTGTTTTCCTGTTTGTTCGGTACGGTGCTTAAAGGGCATGAATTTTTCAGCTGAGTAACGGCGCTCTGTTTCTCTTTGTATGTCAATATAAAACATGCGTTATTCCTCTAAAACTAACCAACCAAAGTCAACCGTGATCTGTATCGGGTCGTCACTGGGGTTGGCGATGTGCCAATAGAGTTTGTTATTTGGGAACTCATCTTTGTTGATGAGTGTCGGGTAGCGGTTATTACCCCAGACAGTGCCGAGTGTGTCCCATACCGCGCCCTCATAACTTAAGTAACTTGGGTAAGCTAAAAACTCAAAAGGATTTGGGTCAGAAAAGTCTTTTTTACCAAATATCCTGATCAAGCATGGCGCGCTGACCTCAAGCTTGGTGAGCGTGATTGATTGGCCCATTTTGACGCTTAGGCTTTCAAACTGTTTTGGCGCTATGACTCCTGAGGTGAGTATATCTTCACGACGATATGCGGCACCACCGCCACCGCCGCCCTTGAGGATTTTAAAGTCGTTCAATAATGCCATGACAGGCCTCTGTGTTTCACGTTGTGGCTTCTAGACAAAAAGGGGCGGCTCACTCAGTGAGGCGCCCCAGTTGTTGCGTTGCTCGGGGCTTTATATTAGAAAGCCATTGCACGTAAGTTTGATACTACCGGTCGGTTAAGTGCCGAGCCATTAAGTACTAACTTTATTTGCGTTGAGGTATGCTCAAAGTTCTCTTTCGTGTAGGTATACTCAGTTCTGTCTATACCAAGCGCTTTTTCATCAGGGGATGTCATTTCAATCCAAGTGATGTTACTGGCACTTGGATCCACAGCGTAAAATACTTGTACGCTTGCATCACCTTTAAATTGGCCTTCAAAGGTAACTCGCAACGTTGACTCGGCAGCGCCAGTCATAAAGGTACGTGTACAGTAGAGGGCTTTAGATGCTTGTGAGCCAATCATCATCAGCGCTTCTGGCCACATTAATGGTGATCTATAGTGACTGTCTGACGATAAACGCGCAGAAACATTAACTTTACCCGTAAATGAGTTAGGCAAGCGGAACGGGACATTCTCGTCGAGTTCGTAGGTGACATTCTCTTCCGTCGTAAAGTTGATCTTAATGTTTGATTTATCAGAAGGGCGAATTGCACCACCTGCTACCATTAAATCAGACAATTTTTCAACTTCGAACTCGCCAAAATTAATCTCTTTTTCTAAAGAGGTAAATTCAGCTCTGAGTAAGCGGAATGTTAAATCTGCTTTTTGGTGTGGCGTCCAAGTTGTTGCGTTGGATGACGATAACATGACACCAATTTGGTAAGCTTGCTCCGTGATCACTTTTTGCTTCTCGTTGACACCGCCTAGCTCTGCAATCGCCATTTCGTGGTCAGCATCATCGGTTAATACAACAAAAGCATACTCCTGTCCCGCTTCAATATAAGTTGGGTCAAAAGTCAGACGTGTCCAGCCATAATCCTCAGGTTTGCTATAAGATTGCGGTTTACCATCGATCAGGGGATCTTCTTTAGAAGCATAAAGTCCACTGTCGTATTCAATTAACTCATCAGCATTTACCCGCACTTCAGCTAATGTTTTATCTGGAATACCAACAGTCGTATTACGTAATTGCAGCACGAGTTGCTTAGCACCGCGTTTAGTAATTTTAATATCGACCCCTGAGATAAAGTGGCTCTCATTAAGTGTGAAGGTTTGCGCTAATGGATCCCAGCGTTGGAAACCTCCAGAGAACTTAGTTTGCCACTCCTCTGTTGTAATGGTGCCCTTACCCGTGAATGACGCTTCTGCTTCAGTTGGCTCGCTGCCACCAATACCTGTGCCTTTCACTGTTACTGCTTTTCGACCTGCAGGGTACGTCTCTTTTGGGATCTTAAACTTACCTTTGAGTACGCCAGAAGCGTCTGCAATCGTCGGGGTACTGCCATCAATAGAGACGACTGGCAATACGTCACCATCAAAGGTTAAGGCTTGAATTCCTTCCCCTTCCAACATGCCTTCTAGTGTAAATTCGACGTCCAGCTCCCGTAAAAACTCAGCGGCACGAGAAGTTGAGCCTACTTTTTGTGAAGTTACATTACCTCTAAACTTAAAGCCATATACCCCATGGTTTACAACAGTACTATTAAGCGGCGGACCATCTTTTAGTTCTATTTTACTTTCTGTCCAAATATCAACGGCAGGGATAAGCGTCATTTTTGCCGGAATAGGTTTAAACGCCGAGTAAGGGTTTACCTTCATACTCCCCGTTTTTTCAACCTGCTCGACAGGACGTCCCTTATCAATGAGTACCGTATGCTGATAATCAAGAGTCCATGGTTTGGTTTCTTTAGATGTATTTAAAGAGTTTGGTTTCATATTAATAGGCAGCACAAGCTCTTCACGAGCAGGATTTATTTGTGCTATTTGTTCAATACCATCCACTTTATTGCTTGTTAGATTCGATTCTAGACCTCGGTCACGCATGTCGTCATCCAGCATAGGATCAACGAATAATCCATGAGTGGCTGATGGTGCTTGGCGACTTGTATCATTTTTTAAGCGCTCTAATGACACCAAATCGTATAAGTCAACAATACTTTGCTGCATCTTATTTAGATCGCTCATATGTACTACTTTTACACCATCACGCTTAACATCAGGTTCTTCCCACCAAGTGTGATAAATTTCAGCAAGAGAAAGCACGTTGTCAGGCAGCGCTGGAGATGCTGGTTTGGCGAAAGGTGATGATACACCACGTTTCATTATCAACTCACCATCTTTGTTTAAATACAAACGGTCGATTCTAGGTACGCGCCATTGGTAGTCGATCTGAACTTCTGTACCAGGCACTAGGCTTGTTTCGAGGCCATCTGGAGTTTCATCAGTTGTAAATGATTTTTGGATCTCTATTGCTTTACGGTCACCGGAAATACTCACTGCATGGGTGATCTCTTCATTGTGATTTAGGTCAACATAATACGAATCCTGAGGACCAGGAACACCGTCAACAGAACGCCATTTTATCGTCGAGTTACTTTCTTGGTTACCTAGAAAATCCCAATGTGTACCTTCTTCAAAGATAACTTCGCTTTCGCCAGAACCAATGTATATCTTTTCAATTGAAGTAACAGCACTTACACCAAGCTGGTCAATACCTTCAGTAGTACGGATTATTTTTTTGTGGCGTAAACTCACTTCACCATAAACAACTTCAATTTGATATACAGGACCAAAGTCTAGGTTTAGTCGGTTTGTATTCTTATTGGGGTCACTGTTTGGGTGAAAAGCTATTCTTTCACCTTGCGTCAGGTAAGTAACTGCATTGTTTTTGAAGCGGCTACGTTTATCGTGGCGTAAATCAATTTCTCTGCCGCCGACATGGGCACGACCACTTGAGATAACAAATGTTGTTGAATCTTTCAGTGGGTCAGTGAGATCACCATCTACATCGGTATTGAACTCATGTAAGCGCACATCAAGGCCATTTACAGCATAATCACCATGGGCATCCACATCATAGCGCACAATTTGTGCGACTAGCTCTTTGGCTTCATCGGATAGTAGTGCTTCCTCTTCCAGTAGTTTACCGTTAGAAACCGTATAGACAGGGTAGAAGTCGCCCACATTATCTTGCACATAATCGAGTCCCCACTTAACTGATGCGTCTGGAGAGGTAAGCTCTGAGCCACCGACATTCTCTGCGCCTGAATTATCAACCCAGACACCAAATTTAAAGGTAGCATTGTGGCTCGCTGAAATTGGCTCAGCAGTTTGCGGCACGTATAGCACGGCACCGTTGATATAGATTGCAGCAGCATCAGCGCGTAGCTTAATATCATCGCCAATCGGCTGTGACACATGCAATGAACCGCCAGAGAGTAATTGGCCGTTACGTAGTAGTGCGTTACCTAGACCCTTAACCCACTGGGCAATAGCAGAGATTAATTTAGGGTGGGCGTCGGCATCCATGTTATGGTCATCAATATCGAGTGTATTTTCATATTTAAACTCAAATAACTCTGAGATATTAATGTTGGTTAGTGTTACCACAAGGCGCAGTGAAATTGAGCCTTCAAAATAATACGTTAAGGCGTTTGAAGGTTGACCAAGCGCCAGTAGAAACGGTTCTTCAGCTGGAATGTTATCGTCTTCGCTGACGCTACCATAAAGATAAACTTCACCGATATCCATATCTTCTGTAGTTGCATTCGGAGGAATATTACAGACGAATTCGATAGAGTTTTCACTGATCACACGTCGTGATGTTATGGGGGCTTCATACCAAGTTTCGTTGGTAGACTCGCCATCGCGTGACGAATTTAAATCACCTTTTGTTGCACTGATAGCAAAATGTGTTGGGTTAATGTTCCAACCTTGTTGGTTGGCTGCGTTAATCGTCTTTGATAGACCTTCGTTCGTTATGACGCCAATAACTGCCATTTCAATTTTCCTTTATACAAGTCTCATTCGGATGTGTGTGAGTTAAACTACGGTCACACGTAAAGGGCGTACGCGCGGTACATCATTTGCGGTACCTTCAAGTTCTAGCTTAATGCGTATAGTTTCACCCGAGATATCATTTAATTCGTAGCGTCGCTCGCTAAAACCACCGCCCAGCGACATTTGCTCTACTAATGGCAGTTCCAGCCATTGTGAACCCGTTGAGTAGTACGCTGTCACTTTTGAGTCAAGGCCTGTCGCAGCATCAAATCCAACACGAACATCGACATGCTCGCCTAAGCTGATGTGACGGGTGATATAAATACCTTTTTCTTTTACACCAGCACCCACCATAGTAATCGGTGCCAGAACTTGTGGAGTTTTACCTTTGGTGCCTGATAGCTCCACCTTGACCTTCGCACGACCTGTTACCTTCTCGCCTAGGGTGATTAATGAGCCTTCTTTCAAGCGCACTTCACGATTGCTCGGCAAGGTCATCACGAGGTTAACGTCGGTTTCTGCATCTTGGCGCATGGCGTTAAACTGTGTTTGCACCAGATCTGCTTCATACAAATCAAACTCGCCCAAGTTATAGTTTCTTGTGGTTGAGGTAAACTCAGCTTCATGCAGCGTAAAACGTAGGTCAGTTTTTTGATGCGGCGTCCAAGTCACGGCATTACTTGAGCTCAATAGCACACCAATTTGAAATGGTTGCGCTGTTACCCATGCGTCAGCTCTTTCGTCATAGTCGCCTAATGTGGCCACTTCAACTTCATAGTTCGGATCATCAGACATCAGCACAATACAGTATTCAACACCACGCTCTAACAGCACAGGGTCAAAGGTAATGCGTGTTGCAGTGTTGTTTTGTGTGGTGATCGTATGAGCTTCAACACGTGTGCGACGTAATACAGTTTGTGTCGGAATGCCGTTTTCTGTCGTGCGTATGTCCACAGTTAGTGCGGTTTCACCTACTTTGGTAAACCAGACATCGGCTGCGGCTAGATACAATGTACGATCAAAAGTAAATGTCTGTGCTAATGGGTCGTAGCGCGTAATTTGTGTTAGTGATGTGGTGATCACATCTTGTACTTGAGTAACCTCAGCTTGCCCGTGTCCGGTAAAGGTCGTCGCTGCGCTGCTATTTTTGTTACCTTCCACTGTTACATCATAGGTACCCGCGGGCACATTTGATGGAATTTGGAATGAGCCGCGTACAGCCCCGTTGTGATCTGCTATCAATGTGTTAGACATGTCTCATTCTCTCTTTATTAGCCTAAGTTGCCATGGTTTGTGTGGCTGATAACCTCAGCACGGTTTTGTTGGCTAAATGAACCCAGGCCCCATGAACAAGGACGTCTAAATACCGCTAGGCGGGAGTCCTTACTTAAATCAATCAGATATTTAGATGACGCTTTTAGCTCACTTTCTCCAGCCTCGCTAGTCCAACATTCAATGATGTCACCTTGACGGCGCACGCGGACTAACATCCCTTCTGGGAATGCTGACCAAGCCGCCCCATTATTGTTACGCACATCGGTATTTTTTGAGCGAGAAATCTCAGTGGCATCGGCTGAGCGATAATCTTTAATAATGGCCCAGCGCAAATCGTTCTCGCCTTTGTCTTGGTTTCGAACAGCACTGAGGGTATGCTCTTTACCGTCAACTTTGATCCGAGCAATAACGATACCCATGCGGTCATTGTCGTTATCAAGGCCTGTGAAACGGGCGGTTACATCAAAGTTATCAAATGTATTGGTTGAAAGCAGCATTGCCCAAGAGGTTGAATTAAATCGATATTGAAGATGGCCGTTCGATACAGACCACGCAGAACTTTCATTACCAACTTGCCCATTAGTAGAAGGGTTGCTGCGCTCCCAGTTAAGGATTGCATGCTGTGCGCCTTCAAACAGTGGGCGTGTATCTAATCGTCTGTTGTCGCCAATTAGCAGTGTTTTGTCAACCGCTGGGAGGCCGTATTCACCAACAGAATCTGTTACATCTTTGCTCCCAAAGCGAATATTTCTTACCGCTTCACCTGGCTTAAAGCCTTGCAGGTCAAAGCTAACGCGCAGACTACGTAAGTTAGGCAAATCTTCTACACGCATGGTCGTGGATGAGCTCACATTTCGAGAATTAGTGACTGTGGCAACACTACCACTACCAAAACGCTGTCTGAAATCAGAGGCGCGCATACGTTGACGCGACGCAATGACGGTACGACTAATGGAAGTTCTTAGGTTTGTTTGTACTGTCCAATTATCGATCGCCGGAGAAATTGTCAGCTTCGGTGGAATTGGGTCAAATGCCGCATATGGATTGACCTTCATGGCCCCTGTACTGGCATTTTGAGAGACAATTTCTTTTAAAGTATACGGTAAGCAGGCTAGACCCTGTGGTGCATCTTCTTGGCTGATTGACTTGGTATCTATGGTATTGACATCAAATGCCAAGGTGAGCTCTTGGTTCTGTGCATCGACCATTGCGGTTTGTGTAGCGCCACCATCACGATAGTCATCGCTGATGAATGGGTCAACAAACATACCTTTTGTAGTACGTGGATCGTCCGAGTTCGCAAGGCGTTCAACGCGCTCAACAGCCAACATATCAAACAGTTGTGAAATATGGTTGCGCATTTCGTTTAATTCGGACGCTTTGAGTGCCACCACGCCTGAGTCTTCGATCTGAGGGTTAACTCCCGCAGTCCAATGGTGGCGAATTTCAGCAAGCTGTAGGGCGCCGGCCGGTACTGCTGGGGTAGTCAATGAACGAGTGTCCCCTTTGCCTTTAACGCGTTCTATTTGCCCTGTGCGATTTAAGATAACCAAGTCTTTTCTTGGTAGCAGCGTTTCATAACTGACTAAGAAATGGGAATCTTCGACCGCATCTTGCAATGTAAAACCGGCTGCACTGATGTCGTTGGTGGGCACTGTTTCTGTTTTGGTAAATTGGACTTCGATGAAATAGTGCGCATCCATCGTAGGCGCTTGAGTTCCACTTCTAGACCAGTCTATAAAAGATCCAGATATGTCAAAGTGTACGCCTTCACGGTATTGTCGGCCGTCACCATATACGGCGATTATTTTAGTAGGGTTTTCTACAACAAAGTCACGTGTAGCGCTAAATTGGCCTCTTCGCACTCGGAATACTTGCTGTTTGGTGTAATCAACCCTAATAGGCTTGTCAGTTGCAACGGGTTGCTCAAAAAGAGATACACCCATAATCCCCTTAGCATCAGGCTTAAATGTATGTCGCTCGGCAGCAACCGGCGCGGTATCAGGGTCAAAGTACTCTTTTATCTCAACGGTTTTATGTTGTTTTATTTCTGTGCCGTCGATATGGGCTTTGCCTTCAGAAACTTGAATAACATAAGAACTATCGTCGGTTTCGGTTATTGTTGCTTTTAGACCATTGACCACATAAGAGCCATTAGCATCTCTGTCATAACGAACAATGGCGCTAGACACTGGCTCTTGTACAATTTCACCTTTTACAACCGTTTTGAGATAACCATCTTCGACAACATGAATTTCATAGTAACGCGTGCCAGCGCTTTGATGGCGAGTGCCCCATTTTAGCGTTTTCTCTTGTGTGTCTGTATCGGTTGAGAGCCAAACACCCACTCCCATCACGCCACTCAAAGGTATGATCACTTCGCCTGCAGGCACCGTGTAAAGTACGCCCTTGTGGTAAAAACGCGCTGAATCTACTTTGCATCGTCCTGTTGCACGATCAATATACATAGAGCCACCACTGGCAAGCTGACCATCCACTAGGATAGTTTCACCCAGCGCTTTAATTTGATCGGTGAGCGTGCCGAATAATTCTTGGTGAGCGGTTGCATCGGTGTTATGTTCTTCAATCGAGCGATGGCCTGTGTATTTAAATTCAAATACTTGTGATGCTTGAATATTGGCAAGCGTGACGTGCATGCGCAGCGTGATAGAGCCATCTTTAAAATAAGTGACGTTATCGCTTGGGTGACCGATCGCCAGCAAAAACTCCGACCCTTCGTCTGGATTTTCACCGAACAGGTAAATCTCTTTGATGTGCTGATCTGTTTCGGTTACCTGTGGAGGTATTGTACAAACAAACTGAATGGTATTTTCAGAAACCACAGTTTGATCTGTGATGTGTGCGTCATACCAAGTGACATTTGTATCAGTTCGCTTTGCACTCAACTCCCCGTCTTGTGCCGAAATACCAAACCGTGTTGGGAAAATCGACCAGCCCTGGTTCGATGATGCCTTTACAGCTTCGGCAAGACCTTTATTGGTCACAATGCCTGTTATAGCCATGGAATAATCCCCTCAATTTTCATTTTGGTGGCGTTTGGGATAGGCCACCTACAAGTCTCAAGACATAAGTCTGTGTTAATACTACCACTGTTGTACAATGTGGCGCTAGCGTAAAGCGAAAAGGAGTGAAAAAAGAATATAGACTGTTACTCTTGCTTCAAACCAATTAGCGAATTTGTCTCAGTGCTACCATGTGTTATCGTCATGATTTTATGTACGTACCATAGAACCTAACATGTTAATTCTGATGCTTTTTATTCATTCACAATACATGATTCGGCTAGTCTGGCGGCACACTGTGTATGTTACCCGAAAACTCTCGGTCCAATTGTCCGACTATCATGCACATTAAAGGTGAAGGTAAAGAGCTTCTAAGTGTCTGTGCTACTATGCCTTTTGTGCCTACGATGTTGGCATTAAGTGTGACTGTAAGGGTTTGCTCCTGTTCTCTTTCTTTCGTGTAGCCAAGCAAATCTTGATGAACCAAGCCAACCACACTGGTAACGATAGGGCTGACAGTGTAGCCATAAAATTGACTGAGTCCGACACCTGCCATGCCAAACAACACGCTTGTTGATGTGGCACCTGGAATTTCTCGGTCTGTGAGCACGTTGACGGCTGTGTTAATTTCTGTACTTACTGAGCAAGTATACTCTTGTACAATACTCGTCATGGTGGCTAAGTACTCACGCTCCAATAGACCTCTGACATCTAGCATCACTGGAGAGGCGACACTTCCTTCGAGCGTATGATTTGCGCGATAATGCACCCCCAACACCAGTGGTGATTGTACTGTCCCATCGAGGGTTTGATGAGGTAGAATGTTGTATGCGGTGCGTAGTTTTTCATCAACAAAATTGATGAGTAGTGCAAAGTCACTCATCACCGGGTAAACGTATTGACGCAAAAAGAGTCTCAGTGCTTGCAGTGCATTGCCTGTCAACTTATCGTTGTTTTTGGTCAGATCGACTTCCGCGCGATAGGTCATTTCATCAGCGGTTTCGCCTGTCGGATCATCTTCCCACCACTCAAACAGTTGTACGTATTCTTTAAGCTCAAGCAAATCGAGCATCAGCTCAACCCCTTTTCTGGAGCCTTTTAGCTGGTGAATGGCCGTTAAAAATGAGCGCACCAGTGCTACATCTAGAGGACTCATGTTCAACGCATCGGTGAGATATTGATACCCGAACTCAGAAATAATTTGACTGTTTCGGTTGCGACTTAGGTCAAGGTCTTCTTGGGTGTATTTTTTGCCTTGAATAACCCACTCAAACCCTTCGGCAGCTGATTGAATTCGGTACTTAAAACCCGGTTCTAACGCATACAAATCGGAGTTTCGTAAGTCGTTGAATTGGTATACTAAGCCCAGTGTCTCGCATTTGATGGAATCAATTGGAACTGGATGGCCATGAGACAAACCCAAATACTCAAAACGTACAGGTGCAGCACACTTTATTTCATATAGGGCATTTTCTTCGAAATAGCCCTCTTTCATGTTGCGTTGTAACGGTGTAATTTGCTTGATGTATTCGACTGCCTCATCGGCAACGATGTGGCTGATGGGCTCTAGTGATAGTGCTTGTGCGATGAATTGATGTGTACCTGTGCCAAAACTCAATTCAGCGACTTGTCGTTTAATCAGCGGTTCATCCATGTACACACTGGGTTCAATGATGGTGTCGTTTGGGTAACCTGTGATTTGAAATATGTCTGAGGCAGGTTGTTTGGCTAGCACTAAGTAAGTGGCGTACTTATCCCTAATTGCTTCCAAATGTTCTTGAACATTGTTTGTCCGCTCAAAATAGATATGTTCTAGGGCGTCGATCACGTCTTTAAATAGCGGCTTATTTCGCAGCTTTTCCGGTACTAACCCTTGAATATCAATAAAAGAATTTTGCATCTCACTCTCCATATGCACTAACGCTGAGCGGGACCTGAAGTCGCTTCAAAGCTTTTACTTGAGTCATATAGCGACACACGTGGCATGAATTTGAAATACTCACTCCAAGCAATGTTAAGTGGTTGCCATTGCTCCAGTTCTTCATCGCTGAGATCGGGGGCTGGGAGCACTTCTATGCGCACGGCCTTGGCGTAAGGGAGATCAGCTAGAATGGCACTTTCTACGTCAAAAGAATCTAGCTTTAGACCTAAGCGGTTTTCAAATTGAGCCAAAGATTGGAGCACATCGATATCAATCGAAGAGGGGAGTTGATTACCTTTTTTAGGGATGATCTGTACTTCTAAGATCACTTCTACAACACGACCACTTACCAATACTGGCGGTGTTACACCCATCGGGCGATTTTCTTCCGGTGCGACCTGTGCTATTACGTTTTCTTTTTCCGCTTCGGTGAGAGGCTGCTCGGTGTCAATAATATAGGCGATCATTTGCTTTGCTGAATCTAAATCTTTAGCTCGTACATCAATGGCATTTGGGAGCACTTCAGTGATGCGCTTCATATAGTCGTGACGGCCTCTTATCACACGCCCGGTTTCGTGGCGAAGCGGGCCTTTTACCTGTATCTCGCCGACGGTATCTGGACCTTGATAGCGACTCGCGATCGCCACGTTCTCTAACGTGCCGACTTCTAGGTTAATATTGGTCAACTGCACGCGCTTGTTTTCATGCAGTTGAATATACAGTAGTGACAATTCATATCCGGCCCTGAACTTATCGGTATCTGCTAGGTAGTCATTAATAGCCATTACATCAATGGAACCCACCGTGTTGGTGATACAAACATATTTGCCATTGATCAGATCTATGACATCTTCACTGTGCGGCACGGCTTTATTGTTGAGCTTTAATTCAAAGTGCTCGCTGACATTTTCTTCTGTAAATCTAAATACTTGCGGTTTAGAGGTAGGCAATATGATAGATGTTGTGGCAAGTTGTCCAATGGCAACATCGATTTGTGTCGGTAGTGCATTTTCACTGCTTGGCGGAGAAATCGTATAATCTCCCAATGAGAGTAAATCATATACGCCAGACTCATCTTCGTATTCACCGACTTTGTCGAACTTTTTGATAGTGGTGACACTTGAGGTGTAAATGGATAAACGCAGGCTCACGTTGCTACCACGATATGCAGAGTAGCCAAGAGGCCCCGCGATTGCGCGAGCTGAGCTTTCTAAATGAGTTTCGTGTAGGTATGCCTCTCGTCGATTTGCAAGTGCAGAATATGTGGTAAATGAACCGACTGCAGAGAGTAATTCTAGAATAATTTGCCCGGTACCAAATTTGTAAAAGTCGCGCCAAGCACCATCGGTTTCGGAGTATTTTTCTTCTAATTTGCCGGTGAGATCGTTCAGTATTTGTTCGTAGCTGAACGAGTCAGGCTGGATCAAGTCTTGTGACATGGGGCATTACCTCGTGTTAATCTTTGGTCTGCAGTTTTTTTGTGAAGGTAAAGGTTCTATCACCTAAGCCTTTGATACTATAAAGTAAGTTCACAGAGTAAATATGCTCGTCAGGTATCATCTCCACGTTTAAAGACATGATAACGACGCGTGGTTCAAACTGGGTGATGGCATTATTCAGCCTGTGTTGAATATTAAAAGCAATCTCGTCATCCATTATTTCAAACAATAGATGTTCAATATCCATCCCGTATTCTGGATGGAATACGCGCTCACCGAGACGTGTATTAAATAGGTTATTTAATGCTTGCTGTACGGACTCTTCGTCAGAGACGAGATGTTCAGTAAACATATCACATTGATTAACGTCACTATATAACGCCATTTAAAAACTCCAATATCTAGTCTCATTAGAAGCACATTGTACAATTTATCTGATTGGCGCGTTTATCTAGGCCGTTTTGACTTTACTGGCACCTGACACTATGACGCCAATATTACACCCTGTCACCAAGTCAGTGATCCGAGCATCATTTTTTTTCTCAGCCCTAGTAAACCCTGACGCTGTGACAATAACGCCCTTGTGACCACATGAAGATGAGGTAATATCGCCGAACCGTGCTTTTGGTTTACCCTGTGCAATGACGGTCTTTGCGCCTCGGCGTAAAATTGTCCCTGTCATTGGAATGGGGGTTGGGTGACATACACAAATGCCAACCCACCTGTCACCTAGTCGCGCGTTGTTTAGTGCTGGTAATACCATAATAAACCTCTCGTAGCGGAAAGTTAATAATATTGTACAATAATCACTGAGCGTCTACTCTGGAAATCAACTCAAACTGAATTTCTTGGCCAAATGTAATTAAGCCAAGCTCAAGCTCTGCAAACTCGGCTCTGTCAAAATGGAGTTGATCCCACGGTGTGTCAGTGTTTACCTCTCTTGCCAGCACGCTGAAGCCTGAGTCATCGCTGATGAGTTTCAGCTCTACTCCTTCTATTTCTGACCAAGTTTGAAACGATTGGCCGCTGCTATTATCTTCCAAAGGTACGTAGTCGGTTGGTGTGTTGAAGGTGACTTGATCAACAGCCACACTCATTACGCCGCCAATGCCTCTTTTAACAATACTGATCAGTTGTTCCTCATGGTCATAGCCTAGGCAAAAACCGGCAGCGTATCGATGCAGCGCCGTGCTTTTTAGATGCACGGTTAAACTCCCTCGCCAATCTGGATCGTTAATATCATTATACAAATAGTATCCGCGCCGATAGTAGCTCGAATCACTCAGCACCACTTCGTTTTCGCCGAGCCACTGCCATTCACCACGCAAAGCGCGCCAGCTATGAGATGAAAAGTCCACTGACGGGGTTGGCTCGTTAGGCTGCACCGAGTCGTTAGCGATAAAGCGTTCAATCTCGGTCTCTAGTTTTTGCTGTGCAGGCCCACTGAGCGCTTGCTTTGATTCAATCAATCGCTCTGAGAGTTGAGTGGCATGTCTTGCCTTATTGGTGGCCCAGAGTCCAATGTCTTCATCGTCAATTGAACCGTCTTCAAGTCCTGCTTGGAGTTGCTGAATATTAAAATAATTTTGCTTTATGTCTTGACTGTAGGTGGCCACAGCAGTGAAGCAGTGCTCAAATGGAGAATTAGGCTCCGTGAGCTGGCCTATTTCCATCATTAGTTGCGCTAAATGTTGCATGGCGGTTGACAGCAACTCATTGACTATTTTTGCAAAATCGAGCAGCTCTTGAGTGATATTTTTTAATGAATACAAAGTATTACGAATATTCGTGAGCTGCGAAGCAATAGCATTACAATCAGACAGTTGGGTAAGTTCGAAAAGCGGCGCCCGTAGTGGCTCGAAATACTCCCCGTTGGCAATTGAAGCAAATAAGCGGCTCATTCCGCCAATCGTTTGATAAAGAAATTCGTCATTGGATATCTCTACCGCGCGTCCATTGGTGCTCATGGCAGTGTAAAATGTGCCCAATTGGCGCATTTGCGACTTCATGTCGTTGCTGATTGTATTAATATCTGCGATGAGCTGCTGTCGTGTGTTGACAATACTGATGTCACAAAGCGTTTGTAAATCTGGATGGGCGTTCAACACTTGTGTGCTTAGCTCATTTAAGCGCTGGCTGATGCCATCAGGTAGCTGATCCGTCATAGTCGTTTCTCAAGTCTCATTTAAAAAGCGTAATTATGCTAACATCGATTTTGCTCGCGTATGAGCAGCTTAATTATATATTGTACAATAGTGAGAAGGGAGGATAAATCCTCATTTCATTAGTTCTCAGTAATTTTTGGTGCCTTCAATGCGATTTGTGTGCCTGCATTGTGTGTTTCTGTTTTGCCTGTTTTGTAGCTAAGATTTTTGCCAACTTTATAGTTTGCATTTTGTGCTATGCGATAATCGAGGTTCTTACCCACGTTCATAAAGAGATCTTTATCTATGACCCAGTCCATCGAGCCTGTTACGTGCCAGCCCCGTTTGGTTTTAGCAAGACTCGATGAGCCGCTGCCACCTTCAAGTAGCATAAATCCGGTATTACTCACATTAGCTGCGTTGACTTCACTGAGCATGTGGACACCCTTGAGAGACAGTGCCTTACCGAATTTATCTTTACCGATAGTGCCCATCGCTGCAGAAACGCTACCTTTACCTGAAAAAATATTGCCAGAACCTTGATAGTGGCCACCACTGATAGTGAGATCGCCGCCCACGGTATTACCTTGTAAAGTAGTGTTTGCACCATCAGCAACGCTAATGTTTTTTCCTACGTTGACACCACTCATTGTTAACGAGGAGGTTTTGGATGCGGTTAATGACTGGCTTAAAGATCCGCCCTCTATGTTCAAGCTGCCTTGGTTGAGTAAAATATCAGTATCTGAGCTGGTTATATTTACCATCGATAGCGCGCTTGAGCACTTGGTTAGGTTTAGGGCATTGGTGTCACCTTGCACTTTACCGCCGTCAATGCGCACAATGCTCTCTGTTATTGTGTACGCTACTTTTTGGCTTTTTACGTCGCTATTGTAACTCAACAAGGAACTGTTGTTGGATAATATGATTGCAGTGTCGCTCCCTGAAGCTTCCAAATTGGCATTGTGTAGTTCTACTTTACAGGCTGTCCCATCGATAATGCTTTGGGTCGCTTTTATCGAAGCATGCTGCACCTGCAACACTCCGTTTTTACCCGATAACACATTACTGGCGCTGCATTGCGTGTTGTGACCGATATACACTTTGCTATCGTCACAGCCTGACATGATGCCACTATCGGCTGATGAGTTAACTTTGATAGTAGAATTGATCGCCGACAACACTGGACCTTGCAGATCTTTAAAGAGCCATTTATCGACTTCTAAATTACTTGAATGCAGTGTAATGGCAACTTGGTTGGCGGACTTGGCAACAGTTGCACCCGCATTTATCTTTGCGCCATGATGTTGGGATAATATATGGCTACAGTTGTTGAACAATATCGCTTGGCTATTGTTCATAGTGAGGTCAGTACCATGGAATTGAAAGCGACAGTGTTTTGAGTTTTTGGCAAAAAATGTCCCCACAGGCAGTACTTTGGCATGAGGTCCCATGGAAAAGCTCATGGTAATGTGCTCACAATCCAATACATTATGCTCTGTGATCCAATCCTTAGTTTGTAACATAGTGACGGCCCCAAAGCGGCATTTAGACATGTTGCCGTTCCAACTAGACAGACCATTTAAACTGATAAAAAAGTGCTCGCTGTCTTTGATGTTTTCTAATGTGCTATCAATGAAAATAAAGCGGATCTTTGCATCAGGACTTTGGTTTTTCATTTTCCCTTGAATAGCGGCAATAGAGCTATTACGCAAAATAATAGTTGCCGGCGTTTCATAATTTAATGATTGTATTGTACAACCATTGAGTTGATAGGTGCCGTCTTTATCTATATTTAAATTACCGGCTTTACCGTGCAAACTGAAAGTTGGGTATTTAAGTGAACGCTCAGTTGCAAATATGGGAGCTGAGCTTTGTTGTTCGTTAAATATTCCTGTTGTCAGATGATCAATGGCGTTACCTGTTTCAAGCTGTGCAGGCTTGAGATCGGCAGGGTAGGGATTGTTGTCAATGACACCCGCTTCTACATCCTTACGATGCAGTATTCTGTTGGGATGTGTCATGATTTATCTCCTTTTGGATTGCCTTGACCTATGATTTGATTGATTATGTTTTCAAAACCAATGCCATTTTGTGCCGTTGCGACATCCACTCCGTTGCTTGCTAGCAATGAAATAGCATCCGCACTGTTGATCATCAAAGAAGGTGTATTAAGAAAGATACCGTTTTTAGTTATAGTGAGTTCAACCCCCGCAAAGCTTGCATAAAGCTTTTGGTTTTCTCTATCAAACTCAACTAAGGTGCCATGTGGATCGCTGAGTAAAGTGACACTGCGTTCATTATCGTTAAATGTCTGACTGCCATCTTGCTGACGCGACTCCTTGAATGATAGACCTGGTGCGTGACTGGTAATAGATTTATTGCCATGAGCATCTGCTTCGCCATATCGATGAGGATACTCACTTTGAAAATCCGTTGGGCGCGTTTGGCGGTTACTGACGCGCCAACGGTATACTGGGTGGTAGATACTCTTTTCTGGAAATTCAACTAATACCGTAGAGTGTAGCTCTGGTACATACATGCTGCTGCCAAACGCATTATTGCCAAGGTGTGCGGGTAATTGAGGATAGCACCAAGGTAAATCATCGATATCGATAAACTTGCTATCCATGAGGCCTTCAATAGAAACTTTGACTCTACCTAACATTCTGGGGTCTTTTACATCAACCACAGTCCCTTCGTATTGGCGTTGAAGAGCATTTCTCGGACGTAGCCAATCAGATTGTTTTATTAGCCCCATTAGCGTATCTCTCCAGCAATATCTTCATGAGTTTCACGGCTAAGCTCAACGGTCGTGACGATGTGATTGTTGGCAAATTTGCGACTTAGTTTACTGATAATATATAAACCTGTGTGGGTCTCGTCAGTGGCAGCATTGGTGCTGTCTGGTTCTAAGAAAGAGACAAGATCCAGTACGCGCATCTGTGGGTGTAGTTGATCAGAATACGAAAGCGTTACGGTGACGGTACTAAATAGCGCCAGCGATGTGATGTTTTGTTGGTGTGCATGCCAGTATTTGGGGTGCACATTGTCGTTCAGCCATTGCGGTGTGCTGCGCCTACCATCGATATCTGAGCGTCGCGGAAATAAATTTGATTTGGTGAGCTTTGGCGTAGGCATTTCGAGTAATTCCTCGTATTCACCCAAGTCCCTATCAGTGATGTCTACTCGATTGCCATAACCTAACCAATGGTTGATAAAACCACTATTGGTATTGATTGTATATTCACCGCTATACCAAATGTTTTTGTCGTCTGCATTGTCCTTCACGTTTGGTAAAAACGCCCAATTAGGCTGTGCTTTGCTGACCAAGGTTTTTAAATCTCGAATACGAAAATCTCCGTTGGTACAAGGAGCAAGCATGAGCATAGAGTCTGGTAAGTTAGCATGAAGCCAGATGTCAGAAATAAATTTTTTATCGGTATCATTTGGTTGCAACCAAACTTGTCGGTCTTGTGACTTAGCGAGATTGCTATCTACCTTTTTGAAATGCGTTTTGGCAATCGTGGTAATTGCTTCTATTGCCGATTTTTCTTTTAGCGCCCTTTGGCGATGCTCTGCCAAATAGGACATTGCCGCATAAATTCCGGTAAATTTAATAAGGTAGTGGCTCGCAATGCGCTTTACCATGACGTTAGTGACTTGAAATGACGTCACAACCCCATCACTGTCATCTTCGTTGCGACGAAACATGACATTGAGTCTATTACCTTCGTGAAACAAAGCCCTGACTTTTTTATCACGACAGATCAGCGTTGCGCTGATTGTTGGTAAGGCGGTACCTACGGTCTCTATCATCTCAATTTCTTGGATATCTAGGTTACCTTGAGAATCGGCCAAAGATACACCGCCAATTTCGAGGTTTAACTCGTATTGACCTTCAATTTTCAACATACTTATCAAGTCTCATTAGGTGCTGGAAAACCAACTGTGTGAATTAATTCGTCTGTATGCTAGCTTACTGCGTTGAATAAGGATAGTAATTTATATTGTACAATAGTTGTTGCCAAGGATCACCTGTTTCAGCTTTATTATGTCAGTGAATAATAATTGTGTTTGGTGTCGACCTTGATGTTAACAGGTATAACAGAGAGCGGCTCAACAAGGGCTTTTCTCTGCTGTTTTTTATTATAATCCGATATTAAAAGCGAGGCAGTTTCTGACTATCGCTTGGCCTTTTTTACCGACAGATGGTTGATAATGGCGGATAAATGTTTGCGCTACTTTTTTCAAAAAGTGATTTTGCAAATCATTCTCTGGTAGCCACTTTGCTATGGGTACTATGTTTCCCTGTGCATTATCTTTATAAAGTAAAATAATGGCAGATGAAGCGAGACCATGCTGATCGCACACGAACTCACTCAGATGTTGTTCATGGTTTGTCACAAGCGCTACTTTGTAACGTGTGTTAACAATGTTAGGAGCGCCATTAAACGCGGTTAATATATTGAATAATAGCGCCTCATAGTCTTTTAAAAAGCGCTCCTGAATAAGACCTTTTAAGGCTCGTGTATAAGTCACATTCGTGTGCTGTAAACTAGAGTCAAGCTGTGACTGGCTGTCACGTTTAATGGTCGAGATAGGAAACACGTTGTGGTGGTTGTTAACCTTTAGGGTAGCGTGCTGACCAGCGAGACTTGTAAGCATACTTGATGTATTAAGATAATCTGATTTATACATAGAGATTGTACTCCTTTCTCAGAGTTGTTTTATTTCACCAACTAGAGCGCTACATCTCGGTTTGGCGCACCAGTTGGTAGCAAGTGGAAGCCTATATGAAAAAAAGTTAAAGAATCCATGATTTTTGAACTTTTTTAATTGAAACATAGTGTTGGGCTTTCCATTTACTTATGTTACGTGTATTCTTCGACGCGTACATGGTAAACCTGTTTTCTTTGGTCTTGTGTTTTTTAGAACGAAGAGTGTGAGCAGTTGCTGACCTCTTTGAGACATATAGTATGTCCTCTAGTTCAGATAAATAAGGCTACAGAGATAGATTCAGTTATGTTAATCTACCTATGTTAATTAGAGTTAGCTTAAATGTTATCCTATTTATTGAGCTGAAGGTGTGCTGAGTGTAAGCATTGGAACGCTAGTAGTGGTTTTTATATACTGGAGAGCCTTTTGAAGTACCAATTCACAGGGGATGATTTATGGAGACTCCGAAAGTGGATGCGTTTGACGCAGGCTCAAATGGCTGATCTAGTCGGTATCTCTAAAAATCATTACTGGACCCTAGAAAATTCAATTACTGAGACTGTCGATCATAAGTACGTAGGTATTTGGTTAAAGCAGGCTGGGCTAATTAAGCACAGTTGGTGGCAACCCTTTTTGGAATTAAAAGAGTCAATTGGTGAGCGGCCGATCCGTGCGCGTAAAAAAGACAACACGCTGTGACCGCCTTATTCATAAATAATGTTGTACAAAAACCAAATTAACCCCGCTTTTACCTGTGCTATTGTGGTTCGATATATTAGGCATATGTGTTTTATTTAATTTATTTGACTTGTAACCTTAAGAATATTTTGATGGCTAAGAATATACGTAAACAGCTTAAAATAATTGTTTGTTATGATACTCTTAAAAACGTGTCTGGTGGTAGTGGTGGTGATCAACTTCCAAAGGAAGTTAGGCCTAAGTAGCTGAATACTGGAACTTATCAGCGCTGTAATAATAAAAGGCAGAAAGTAAGTGAGCCGTAATCACTTATATATACTCGTAGTGGTAGTTGTCTCTGCACTTTTTGCAATAGTTGATAGTGCTACGGTATCAAGAAATGTGTTAATTGGTGTCTTATTAATCGTGACAGTGACCAATTGGCGGAATATAAATATTGCACATATATCTTGTATCTTATTAATCATTACACTCATTGAATATCTAGTGTTCTTTATTTTCTTTAAGTATTGGGTCTATTCGTCATTTTTTGGTAATGCGGTAATTTATATGATCCATTCTATGCTCGACTCTATAGTAATATGGGCGTTGTATAATCGTGACAAAATATCTCGCTATGTGTTGAAAAAGCAGGGATATGCACAAGAATTGAGTTATAAAATCTTTACTGACTCATGTTTAGTTGTTGTATTCGCAGGATTTCTAGTTATAGATGTTGCTGCTTTTTCAGAAAATTTACTACGAAATTTGCACGAGTTTGGGGTAAGCAGGCAAATCGCCGAACCATTTTGGAATGTGTATTTTATTTACGATCTTTATCTGCCCATTAAAAATATACTAAACAGTATCACCATTAGCATCATCGTCTTGTCGGTTTATGCCCTGTATGTTAAACCCCGTCAGCTGCGCGCACAGCAACGTTAAACCACTTATTTTGGTTGCAGTAAGTAACATGCTGCAACCAACTTCTCCCTTTACACTTGTATCATTTCAATGGCTTCATCGGCTGTGAGCAACTTCCATGGCGTTAAAGTGCACGACACTTCGGCATACAACGGGTAACCATTTTGTGTCACCTGTTTGCTGAAAGTGGCGGAGACATCTTCCATTAATAAGTTTTTGGCTTCAAACCAACGGCCTATTTTTAAGCTTATCAGCCCCGAGGCTGAGTCCAGCCCAGTAAATTTGTAGTTGTTAGGTGCACTTAAGAATAAGTCAACGCCCGCAATGGACGCAGCAGGCCCTGATGGGTAAACCGTTTTTAAAAGCGCAGCTACCTTTTGTCTTACATCCATACCATCTTTATATGCGACAATGAGAAAGTTGATTGGAATGGAGGGCGATTCACTTGATAGCCAGTGCTTTCGTGTCGATGCAATAGATGTCATCGACATTTGTGAGGGTGCCATGCCAAATAGGCTTAACGCGCTGTGCGCAGTTCTGGAGATTTCATCGGCAGACTCTAAATGTCCCGGTTGTTTGCCCTCCCATTGTGCGGCGCCCGCAACCGTCACTGCTTCGGTGAGGAAGCCTGTGATTGAGTCGTTTGGGGTCACAATATACAGTTTAGCATCTGGTACTTGTCCAGACTCGAGTGCTTCTAAATCTAGTGTATAGTCGCTCATATAACCTCTAATCGAATAAGATACTGTTCATTATCGCAATCCCATAGTCATCGATGCCAAAACTACTTTGAGCTGGTGTTGAACGACTTGCTGGGCGATTTAATTGCACCGACTTGCGTGATGCAGACACCGGTTTTACAGTACTACTTGCTGGCAATTTCTTCGCAGTGGCCTGTGTGTTGACCACGTGCGAGAGTGTATCTTTGCGCAGAACTTGGTCGTTAAGTGGCTCTGGTATCGATGTTTTGGTATCTATTTGCAGTGATGATGCAAGGTTGGCAACTTCTGTTTGTTCCCTTTTCTCTTTACTTTGCTCGTGTTTGGCTGCTGTGTGAACGCGTGAGCTATGCGTCGGTATGTGTTGCTGTACCATCATCTGACCGGATGCTGGGGTGGTGGCTGCCTGTGTGTGTGGTTGTGTCATCATCGTCAACGGTATTGCGGCGGCTTTGATTAAACGAGTTGACTGTGATTTTGAACTTTTCGTTGTACCCTGAGGGTCGTTGGAAAAAAGCCCTGAAAATAGGTGACTGCCAAGGTTCACCACCTTAGAGCCAACATCGTACAAAGTGCGCGCGGTATTTCCTTCATCCAGTTGACCAAATGAGATCCCGGACAAAATAGAGCCAGCTGCTGATGCGACTTTCTGACCTGTGCTGGCTTTTTCATTTGCTTGCAGTGCAAAGTTTTCATCTGCACGTTGCCATCCAGCTGCGCCATCTAGTAAAGCTAAACCCGCCGTGAGTGCTTGACCTGCTATTGGAACAAGTTTAGCTCCTCCAAGTACTGCTCGCCCCAACCCTTTCATTGATGGGAGTCGGCTTGAAATAGACTTACTGGTATGCGATAGAGCCTTACTCACCGTTGATTTACCTTGGGTTGTTTTCCTGCGTCGGCTTTGCGCTTTTACTTCAGATCCAAGACGAGGCTTAGCCTCTCTTCTATGCGCTTTTTTATGGCTAGTATCCGGTGCACCGCTGAGTGCGGCCATTCCACCTGTCGCTAATGATGCTATGCCTGAAACTGCAGCGCTTGCGCCTCTTGATAATGTAGATATAAAGGAGCGACCAGTGCCGAGACGCTTCACTACCGTAGGTCTCGCTTTATTGCTGCGGCCATTCCGTTTACGATTAGTGCGCTTCTCTCGTTTGCTGGTATGCTTGTCTAGTAAATTGCCTAATAAATTATCCGCTGAGCCATCCTTTGGAAGTATGGTTTTGAACAAGCGTAATGTTTGATTCAGTTCTGACAGCGACTCCTTTTGTTCAGCGAATAACGAAGCGCCCAGATTAAGAAGTCGGCCCGTGATATTGCCTTGTTGACCTTGAATTCGAGTAGAGCGTGGATCCATTTGACTGGCTGCGTTTTTAGCAGTGTCGTGGGCTAATGATGCACCAAACAGGCTGGCGACCTGAGTGATAACTTCATACTTGTTCAGCAAGCCTGTTGTCGTCGTTAATCGAGGTCGTGTGTTGCTGCGCGTTGGTGCTTTGCTGTTACCTGACAATAACCGCAAACTCATCCTCCCATGTAGGGGAGACAGTTTTGTTGTTGGGCGTTTATCTGGATTGGCTACGTGGGTGACATGTAATGGCAAATACTCAGTTGCTAGTTTGGCTAAAGACTGTGTAGGAGCGGCTGCCCAAGTAGTGCGATTAGCTTTCACCTGATGCGCGCGCTTTTGATGTGCTTGCTTACCTTGAGCTGACGTACGTGCTTGGTTTGCTCTTTGTTGGTTCGTATGGGCAATATTCTGGTGAGCAGCTGAAGTTCGCTTGTCACCTTGAATAACTAGCGTGCTGCCTTTATCAATGGTAATTTGGGCATTGTTCAGGTGCAGTGTTTTGGGTGCTGCAACACTTTTTGTAGAGACAGACGCATTAGGGTTAACGTCGCTCGCAGTGATCCCTCCCAGCAGCGCGGTGGTTTTAACGCGACCTTGTGGTGGTGCAATCGTTTTTTGACCGTGGGTAGATTTGGCCGTGTTGCCAGGTGGTTGCCTGGTCGCAAAAAGCTCTGTCACTGACCCCATCACACGCTTAGCCAAGCTTTTGTTTTGTGGCTTGGCAATACGTTTATCCAGTTTGGCAGTCTTAGGGTTACCGCCACTAAACAATGCTTTGAGATCGAGTATATTTGGTAGGTCATCAAGACCGAGTGTACCAAGTGCGACACGTAACCATTCATGCTTGTCAATGTTCAAAATCGACTGCTGCTCTGCGCGCCTATTTGAAGCCTCGCGATTAACCTGGGGTTTATGTCGCGGCTTTGTCGCTTGTCTAGTTGCTGTTACTCGTTGCGTTTGCAGCCGTGCAAAGGCCTCATTTACTGTACCTAGAATATTGAGCTTAGCTAGAGCAGGGGGAGCTATTTGCTCTTGTGGGCGTGGTGAGGTTGATTGTTTAATAAGTGTCTGTAATATCGCCTGCTGTGGCTTTGGTGCATCAACTAGCATTTCTTTATAGCTATTGGTCATACGCCCTTGCGTGATGGGCGTAGTGCTTTTTTGTTGCTGATTAAATGCACTAATCAAGGGCGCACAATCGGACAGCAACTGACGAAGAGAGTGAGTCTCTAAACGCTGTCCCTTGAGTAGCGTGTCTATATTTACAGAGGTAAGCGCGCTCGACTTTGTTCCGTTTATTTTGGCAATCGCCTGCAACTGCGTGCTGAGGCTACGTAATGCCGCATTGAGTAGCGCGTGTGTTTCCTCTGCGTGCTGTTGAGTGGGCACGGCGGCTTTTGCTGCACTCACGGGGAGCTGTGAGCGACTTTGTATCTCAGAATTTGGTTGTCGAGTGTTTTTGTTTTGGCTGTGGTGTTTGGGCACTGACGGATCAAAGGTGGATTGTGCGGTGCCTACGCCAATGAGCGCAGCTTTTGTTGAAATCACGGTGCTGCTAGTATTGCCCCGCATCATTGCGGTGTCAGTTGGTGCAAGCATAACAGCCGCTTGTGAAGCGCGTTTTGCAACGGTTGCTGTACTGCTATTTGGTGCGACTTGATTAACGTCAGATGACTGTTTTCCTGCACCTTTTTGACTGGTGAAAAGCGCATCAAAATTAACCAGTTCTGGTAAGTCATCAAGCCCAACTGTGCCCAGTGCAACCTTAAATAACTCTTTTTTGTCGATGTTGAACAAGCTTGGCTTGTCTTTTGTGGTGTCTGAGTTATCTTCTTTGTTGTGCAGATCTGAGCTTCGTCTGGCGCTTTTTAATGCCCGAGATTGTTGAGATTGCTTTTGTTGCTTCTCACTCTGCGCTTTTATATGGCTAGCAAGTTCTGTGAGCGTGCTATCCATATGAGTTAATACATTGAGCTGTGCGTGATCAGCAGCGGCATTTTGTGACAATAAATCTAAGGCCGAGTGGCACTGTGCTCGCTGGCTTTGATCTTTGCTTAATTGTAACTGTGCACTATATTGTCTCGCGATATCCTGAACTAAAATTGGATGATCGCTTTGCTGCTTGGCATTAAAAGCCTTGATCATTGGCCCAAGCATTTTCATTGTGGCGCGCAATGCCTCGATTGACAGATCTTGCCCTTGAAGGAGCTTATCTATATTCAGCGCATGGGGAACATTTTGTAGAGACTGTCCTGTGTTATGTTGAGCCGTTTTTAGTTCATCCAGGTTCAGAGCTTGCAATTGGACAGTAAGGCCCCTTACCACGGCATTGATCAAACCGGTCGCTATATTTTTGGGGAGTGTAGTTAGAGTTGGGTATGATTGCCCATTGGAGATAGGAGTATTAGCCTGTCTCGTATTGGGGGAGGGGCTTTTGAAGCGAGCAAAAGCTAACTGCAAGCGTTTTGCCAGCACCGCGAACTCTTGAGGCTGCGCTTGGCGCGGCTCAAAAATGCGAATACCGCTTGGCTGCGTGCTGTTAATAGTTGTGACGTTACCCAAATTAGGGAGGCTTAGCGCATTTGACTGACGTAATTTGTCAATGTGGCGCACAGCGATGTTAGCCATACAAGTCTCCAAAATGTAATGACTCGGTCTACTGGCCCGAGTCT
Organism: Pseudoalteromonas sp. McH1-7; assembly: GCF_013366255.1. Classification (NCBI taxonomy): domain Bacteria; kingdom Pseudomonadati; phylum Pseudomonadota; class Gammaproteobacteria; order Alteromonadales; family Pseudoalteromonadaceae; genus Pseudoalteromonas; species Pseudoalteromonas sp. McH1-7. The sequence continues at coordinate 28,308 of NZ_JABWPQ010000019.1, forward strand.
AAGTATTTACGTAATCGTTGTTGTAGCAGCATTGCCATACCAAAATCGAACTTGGCCAGTTCGGTGGGAGACAATATCTGCTTAATTGCCAAACCGAACTCGACTTCCAGTAGTTGGTTCAGATTTGCGAAAGGGATTGATAAGGGCCGCCTCATCGTCTAGAGAAGCTGAAAAAACAATGCCACATTCAGTATTGGCACAAGTTACCGCCATAGGTTTTAAATCGTGATATAAAAACTTGTCGATGTCCTCTAGTGTGGCCGCGTCATCGCCAATGGCATTGTTAAATAAATTATATGCCAACTTGTAATCAAGAGATGACTGCATTGCAGCGATAGCGACTGGGTCTTCATCGGCATTGCGTCGAGTCAACTCTAAATACTGGCCGACCGTGAGGGGTTTAAATTTAACGTCTGTCATGCCACATAAATCAGCGATAACGGGTAATTTAGGTGCCGCTAGGTCTTCAAATTGCAAATTTTCCCAGCCAAATTGATGTTGCACACTATGTTGACACTGTGGACATTCAACATTCAAATTAAACTCTACGGCATTCATTGTGCTCAAACGACGTAACAAGGCAATGTATAAAAAATCAAAAAATGTGATGTCTTCGCGATCCATTCCTTCTACGCTAATACCATTCAGGATTTTTTCTGTGCTTTTTGCACTAGACATTGTGCCTTGTGCCTGGGAAAACATCTTTACTTCGCCAAATGTATATGGCTTGTAGTGTATTTCTGTTCCAACAGGGTAAGCTAAACCACGAGAGGGCAATTGTGCCACTTTTACCATGGTATCAGGTAGGTTGCTTTCTTTGTCTAGTGCTTGTTGTAATTCATTCATCGTATCATTACCTCAGTCTCAGTTTGCCACCATCTATTGGCGACACCTTTTAATCTTCTATTACGATAATCGCGCGTTTGTACTAATTTGTGTCACTACGTGAGCTATTTTTAGGCGGTATATTCGTATCAATAACTCCGCTATCTTGTTGTGCTGTCGCCAAGCTAGCTACATCCATATAGGCAAAGCAAAAATATTGCTACTTAGTTGCTCTAAATAGCAATTTTTGATGCAGTCAGTGTCAGATTTACGCCTTCAAATTGAATATGTAGTAAGGTAAATTGGTATTAAATACTGGTTCTATACTCTACAGCTGGATAGATCCCTTGAATAAGAAAGCCTAACTTAGCAAGTGTTATCGCTTCTTTTTGGGCGATTTCTTTACTCATCATCCAGATAACTTCGCTTCGAGCACCGTTATTGCGACTCTTAAATACCAAGCCGTGATATGCGTATTCATTGATCGTTTTAAAACGACCGTGTGGGGTGTCGATCATAAAGCGATATTTACTCATGAGGATCTCCATAACAGGTTGTACACCATCGGTGGGTGCGTCTAATTTAATCAACGTGTGATCAGAGTGTGTGTTTGGCTCTGAACCGTCACTTTTTTGTTTGGCTTAAAATACCCAGTACCTTGAAACTTATAGTATTTTCATGGCTGCCGCTTTCACTTGTGCCTGAAAAATTTAAGTCGCCATCAGGTATTACCATGTAAACTGTCTCTTTGGTTGGCTTTCTTTGTGCGTCTAACATTCTTACTTGTAGGTAACGAACACATTCATGGGCGGTGCGCACAAATTTACCCTCACCAAAAATATCTTTGTTTACCCAGTCGCTTATCCAGTGCTTTATCGAATGCTCGCTATCATCAATAAAGCTGATATCTACAGTGGTCTCACTGGTACTTTGTGGCACACTGTAAGATGAAAGATAAGCTTCAAAGGTAAAGCTTTGTGTTGTTGCTAAATTTTCGTTGACTGTTGTAGCTGGGAACCAATTCGTGAACTGCCCCGGCCCAGAGTTACTGCGGTCTATGAGCCTGCAGTCCCATAAGTAGTCTTTAGCCCAATCAACATTACGTACTGATTCCATCGAAAAATCAGCCATAGACCAGTCTCCGTATTTACACAACGATTACGTTGTGTATTGTACAATATATTAAAGCAAGTTTTATATTGTACAAAGTTAAAAAAAGGGGGCGCACTCGCCACCCTTTTTGTTGCCACACGAATATTACTTTATGGTTGCTTACTGTACAGAAGCACCAGCGCCCATTTTGAAGTAGTCGTATGATAAAGTTAGGCTCGGGCGCATGATATCTGACGTATCACCACCTAGTTCACCGCCCCAGTCCACGCTTTCTAAATAACAACCAAATAGCTTGTAGGTCCAGATTGGCTCGTCCTGATTATTTAGACGAGTTAGCAGCATATCACATTGATATTCCGCACGTTTCTTTTGTTTACCTATGCCTGTTTCCCACAGCGCTTCACGCCAGTTGTGAAGCATATTGTGGATAGTGTTATCGACAGTTTCAGCAAACGTGAGATTGATTGTGTGATCATCATCCACAATACCTGCTTGCTTGATATGGTGACCTCGGATTTGAATATCAATGCTCTGCACGGCGCTTGTTGGCAGTGAGCTTGATAAACATCGTACGTTTAAGTCGTTACGGTCGAATGCAACTGCCGGAGGGGGCGTGAACCAAACATCCCACTTATACAGAACAGCAAAGTCGTCTAAGTTACGGATCTGTTCAATTTGTAAACCAGCCATATTGGCCTCCTTTATTGGTGCAGGGTATGTACCCTACAAAAGTATCAAATGAACTGGCGCTTATGCAGCCAGTAACTGTTCTGCTAGGCTAAAATCTAAACCGGTTGGTAGTACTGCTGTGGTGAATGGAATATATTCAATACTGCGGGTCGGTTTAACAAATAGCCATAAGTTCATGCGGCCAGCATCAATGTCTTCTGGTGTGTTGTTTGAGTCGTCACAAACGACTTTAAAGTCATATACGCCTCGACGTGCCTTGATGCCATTCATGTATGACGTAACCATGGCACTTGCGATAGCACGTGATGACTCGTCGTTTAATTCAAACAAGAAGTTTTCTAGTGCATCGCGTACGGCCGGTTCTATGGTGATTAACATCATACGAACGTTGATTCTATCGAGTGCACTTGGCATTGAGCTCAGGGTTTTTTGACCCCAGATCAAGATGCCTTTACCTGCTGCAAAGCGCAGCGGATTAATACCAGCGGCGTATAGGCGATCCATTTCGCCTTTATCGTAGCGACGGCGTACATCGAGTACTTTGATCACACCACGGTTAAGGCCAGCTGCTGGGTACCAAGCTTCTTGGTTCATTGCAGTGCGTGATACCGCAAGTGCCGCATAAGCTTCAGGTGAAACAAAGACAGCACGATTGTTGAACTTGTCGAATATCTTAACGTGTGAGCTGTAAATTGCGCCAAATGAGCTGTTTGCATTTAATACAAGGTTACGATAATCAACCACTTCATTCAGGTAGTTGCTGCTTGCTTCAGCGCTGTAAGGCGTTGACAGAAAAGCGAAACAGTCCATACGTTTTTCACATAATGCAAGTAATGCTTTTTGATAACTTGGTACCGCATAGCCGCCGTCCATAAACAGCTTGATTGGGTAAGTATCAGAGTTTTCAAACTCTTTTAGCGCTTGCATCATGTGGCCCGCCATGACTGCGCCACCTAAATCACCACCTGCAAAACCAATCGCGTTAAGCACGTGATCAGCCGGCTCTCCTACATAACTTGGGTTTGCGAAACCACGAATGTAGTTAGATTGCTCAAGTACGTTATCCAAAAAGATATTCTTGTTGAATCCATCTACCGCATCTTCACGTAACGCACAGGTAAATGATTCAACTGGGTTGGCGCTATCATCTAGATAGACTTCTAGTACGAATGTATTTGGCGTGGTGGCCACTGGTGAGAATAATGACATCACAATGTCACCTTGACCAGCATCGGTAAACGTTACGTACTCTTCGTCAGCTAATGCTTGTGCAGAGGTTGCCAATCGGATCTTGCCGCTCTCTTCACTTTTGACATAGTAACCGCGATCGCCAGAGATGCCGGTTGGTAGTCTGTCATCTTCCGCTTGCTTTATCACGGCTAAACGCACCACTGAGCCCGTAGACCAAGCCTGCGTAACTGCTAGGCTGCTATCAAGTACTTCAGCATCAGCTTCATCAGTAACTGTATTAAACGCAACTTTTTCTGCTGTACGATAGTTGTGTACTTTTACTGACAGGCGGTTACCCCATGTGCCTTGATCTGCTGCTGTCAGGATGAATGCTTGTGGTGAAGCAGCTTTGATATCTAAGAAATCTTCGAAGCCATCTGCAATTGGCTTAGACTCTGTTTCAGAACCCATTTCGCCAATCGCGGTTGCTGCGAACTTTGCACCATCACCAAGTACACGACGAATGTACAATTTGTCTGCGCCGCCAAGATAAGTCAGTGCAGAGTAGTGTGCGTTGTCAGCACCAATTTTAACCTTACCATCAACCGTGTAACGGTTTAAAAAAGTGTTTTCACTGGTACATAGTTGCGGTTCTAGAGAACCTCTTTCAGCTTGTGGTAATAAGATTGCGGCGTACATGCCGGCTTCTGAACCTACACGCTGAGATAAATTTAATTCTTTAAGAATGACTTGTGCAGATGACATTATGCGTCTCCTTTACTAATTCAATGAAGCTTGCGTATTCAAACGCTTAGCTTACTCGAACGCCTTTTGGCAATGCGCCTAAAGCTTTAGGGTTGATGTTATTGATACGTCCGCGTGGTGGTAGTGTCGTTGCATCACCGTCGTATGAAATAACGACAGGGTGGTTTAGCGTCGAAACTAACGTTGCAAGCTCCGTTGCTGCACTGTCGGTTTTAGATTTACGTGAAGCCATGTTTGCTCCTAATGTGACATTAAAATTAGTCCCAAGTTACCGGTGTAATCTTGGTTTAGGTGTCTCAATGCCTGAATAACAGGCGCTCATCTCACAGCTCATCGTCTCATAGGGTGTAACTTCAGGATAACGAGGAAGTTACGACTTTATTGTACAACAGTGATGGAAGGTTCGTCATCACTGGATTAAAATAATTCGCTAATTTAATCGTTTGCAGGCTGTGCTTTAGACTCGCAAAGAAGATGGAGGTTTACCCCCTCAGAAGCGAAAATATTGGTGATTAACGCCAAAGTTTCATTCTTTGATACAATGAACGGCCCCCTCACTATAACTTCTGCACCAATGGATTTGGTTGCACTGTCACCAACGTCGACAGTAAAGTCTTGTAGGGCTTTCCAAGTAAGTTTGTATTCAATTTGTCCGATATCGGGAATATCAACACTAACTGCACTGATTTCACGCAAGCCCCCTGCCACGCTGTAGAGCATTTCAAAGCGTTCTAATTCTTCCATGGAAGAGGTGATATACATAAACTTAAAAGTCATGTCACCGAATAGCACGGGGTATTTGTCCACAGCGGTTTGGCACTGATGCGGATTGAGTGGATTTTCAGAGCGATATTTTTTTGCCAGTAATGTGTGACCACTTCGCCCAGCATATATGTCATTATTGCTGATGGTGGAGCGGTTAAATAGCAGCAATGGCAGCGCGGTTGGGTCTATCACTTGTTTTTTTTGATTCGCTGTGCGAAAGGCGCGCAAACCATCTTGATAGTCAAGTGATGGCGTGAATATCGCGTTGACATTAGGAAGGTAGTTACCTATTTCTTTGAGTAGATAATAGGTTACCAACGAAGGGGTTGCGACGACACGTGTTTGCGGATCAGTCATGAAGTTCCTCCGCCTCAATAGGCAATAACGCGAGCTTGTTCATCAAGCATTGTGTCACTCCCAGTGTGAGGGATTGTTTGACTTTGTAGGAAAATATTTTCCCATCACTACGCTCAAAAGTGAGCTTGTCTCCTGGTTTGATATCTGCTTGCGCGTACACCTCGACTTTTTTCGCGCTACCTAAAGCATGTGTGCCCTCAAGTACCCAGCCTCGAGAGGGAGGAATTATTTTTGCGCGAAATTCCTTAATTTCAAAGGGCGAATTGGGTCTTGTTGACATGGGCCCTGTATGGCCACCATAAACACTGGCGATGGCAGACTGGGGGTTAAGCGTCTGAGGTTGCGATGACGCAACTGATACTTGGCGAGATACCTTGACCTCCACACCAAACATATTGATCAAGGTGGGGAACATGGAGGCACTCCACCGACTGATGGCAGATTCAATATTAGGATATAGCATTTACAAGTCTCTTTGCAGTTATCAAACCATATTATTGTACAATAACTGTTATTTTAGGTGAATGGATTACCAACATATAGATGAAATGTGTAACCGTGCCCAGTGTAACCTCTATTTGGTACTATCGGGCGAACAGAAAAGGAGTCCTTGCCCTCGTAGCCACGACCAGGTCGGTAAACAAGTTTATCATACATAGGAAACCAAGGTGCGACTTCGAGGACACCAAATTCCGGAAAGCGCAGTATTTCAAAACTGCAACGATACCTTTGAGAAAAGTCTTTCTCTAATTCTTTTTGGTCAATAAAATGCAGATCATAATATTCACGCTGATAGTCATAGCTCCAATAATCGATGGTGCGGTGTAAGACATCGCTACTGGTAAAGCGGGGATCTTTGGTGTGGTCAAAAAAACTAAACCAGGTTTCTTGATTTCTTGCGATATGTGTTTGTTTTGGGCCATGTAAACGCACATAGGCCGGTCTTTTATTGGGCTCTACATTGGCATATGCTGTGATCATACTTTTCCCTTTTGTGTAATGTTGGCGCATGGGCTGTGCTCAGTGACAGTAGCCATACGCCGATCTTGGTTGGGTGTGCCTGTTACAGGCTACCCCATACAATATAATTGTATTGTGTATCCGACGGTGAATAGGCGCGCCACATCCAAGAGCCGTCTTTAGGGTGGCGATAAAGGATAGGCTCTACGACCATGTTCCTGACAGCATCAAGCATTGCTGCACGGGGAGAATACGCACCTTGCGCAGTTCCGGCTTGCACTTTTGCAATGAGCTCTTCTCGGTAATCTGTGCGTAAATCCCGTAACCATTGCATCAGATCAATAGCGACAATACCAGCTTTGTAACGGCGGTAATCATCACTGCGGTAATTCAGTGGTAAATTGAGCTCTACTCGATCATGGAATGGTTTTGTCTGTAAAGCAGAATGATCGATGCTATCGAGTATAGATGTCATATCCACCGCGAAGTTAGCACCGAGTTGCCTTTGTGTTGAGTGTGTTTGATGATAAAAATCAATTACCTCTGGCAAGTTTTGAGTCATGAAACGATATTGTCGTTGGTGGTTGGCTACCTGCCCTTTGTTCATCCGATAGTGCATATATGCACGGGGATCAGAGGCAAGGTATTGTTCAAATGCAGCGCCTATAGCCATGACGAGGTTAGGGTATTCCACATATTGTGCGATGATTGGGCTTGCAGCGTCGAGCGGAGACTGTAACTGGTTATAGGCAGACTCCAATTGCGCTGTGTTGACACCCAACTGGGTGAGGGTGTTCATCAGCTTAGCTGCACCGAGCATTTGTTGGTCGTATATGCGCTCAACGTCCACTTCATTGAGTTCGCTTTGTCTAAGTAGAGCTAACCTCTCAGCTAATCCTTGACGTGACTGCGCCATTAGTGTGTGGATGGTAGAAGCGGAAAGACCTGCCTGTGCAAGTGCATGTTGTGCGACGTTGTCAATGTGATTAGCCTGGATCAAGGCATTTAACAAGGTACTTTCACTTAGTAGGTCTTGACGATAATGTTGTCGCACACTAGGTGGGAGCATCATGGCCTGAGCTAAGCGGTTTAACAAGTGGCCTCGCGTCTTAAGTGACTGCTTAAAACTTTTATCTGTGAGCCAGCTCCCTTCTAAGATCTCGATAATTTCTTTGTGCAGCTTGGTACTGATTGTGGGCGCTGTTTGTTTCATTTGCCAGTGATCGATAGCAACTGCTGTGAGTTCAGCCGTGTACTGCATTAAGCTCTGTATGTAGCTATCTGGCGACAATCGAGTGTAATCTAACTTGTCTGCATGCGCGTATAGAGAGTCCCGTAATATGGTATTAATTTTGAGTGCATAATGGCTGACGGTACTTGCTTTTAGCCTGTCCATTTCCTGGATCTTGATTGGTATTGGCGCGCAAAACGTACGCTTACCTAAATCAACTGTGCCGTATAGGTCAAAACCCTTTGCATGACGCATGGCTACAAATACGCTGTCAGGCATGCTTTGCTTTAATAATTTATAAGGTGATTGTACTACCTTACCTAACGGCACATCACTTGGGGTAACGAGCTGATAAGTGAGCTCGGTTGAGCGCATCATGCTGTGCGCTTTCGCCAAGCTAATAGACTGCTTAGTAGTATGAACGTCGGTGACGCGTAATGTTAGCAAGCGCGTAACGTTGTAGCTCAAAGTGGTGACTTTTAGATTCACTAATGCGGGGATGTTTGCTGAGGTCTTTAGCGCCTCGAGCTTTTCCCATTGTATTGTCCTTGTGAGCGGGTTGGTCAGTGTTTCTTTAATGACGACATGCTTAACCGCCGGTTGGTCGCCACTATGCTTGATAGAGCGCGTTGTTCCCGTGCCGATTGTTTGCCATGCACGTGTCGTTGTATCGTGAGCAAATATGATGTCGCTACAACGTGAAGCCCGATATGCCGTGGTGAAACTGTGCGTGCTCAATGGCGTGGCTAGTTTGTAGAGAAGGCGAGTGGTGCTATTAGATAAGTGCGTATTGATCCATTTATCTACCGTCAGTTTACCTATCCCCTGACTAGTTTGGCGCCAAGCAATGTTATCGCTGTTATAGGCTTGAGCATGAGTGCTAGCGCGCAGCCAACTTGGGGCACCAATAAGCAGTCTCGTATTAGTTACCGCTTGGCTAAATAGGCGTTCTGTGTGTTCATGCCCTAATCGATTTTGTACATAACGCATGTTTAGTCGGCTGTAACCGAACGAGAATTGCTCTGCACTGCGACGTATTGTTCGGCTGACTGTTTTTTTCGCCTGCGATAGCTGCTTGAAATCATTCACGAATAATTGCAGATCTGCAGAAAATGGTGCGTAATTACGCTCATAATTGAGACGTACACTGCCAGCACTTCGCTTGTCTCGCACGACATGCTGCGTGTGTTCTAATCCAAGGGCGTATAATCCGGCATCTTTTTGAGTGCTTAGCACCGCGGTATCTTGTTTTGGCAGTTCTTGAATATACTGTTGTTGTGACAAGTGCAGGCCAGGGGAAAACGGCCCAAAATCTTGAAGGAAATCGGGTAATCCATGAGGAAATATATAACGCGGTTTAGGCATCCAGTACTGAGGCTTTTGAGAAAGTAGCACACGCTTGCCAGCTTCGCGATAAATAGCCACGCGTTGCAATAGGCGCGTGGTTTTATTAATTAGGGGCTTAAAATTAAGCATATTGAAGCGTTTTGACCACGGCTGATATACTAGATAAGCAGCAACTTCTAGTTGATTGTGTTGGCAATAACCCGATTCCACCTGCCATTTAATCGTTGCCGGCAGGTGCACTTTGGTTCCAGCTTGTTTAAGTAGGTGTGCTTTTTTGAAGACATAATGATTTCTTACCCAAGTGCCTGGTATAAACTTCAGCTGCATATGTTGATTCAACGAATCAACATACATGCGGCCTGACATTTCAATTGCGCCGGACGCGTGCTTCGACAAGGCTTTATTTTGTATCAGCAAAGTGTTTGGTAAATGCTTGCCTAGTATCGATTTTATCGGATGTATTTTAAATGATTCTTGCAAAGAAAAATTGATCAGCTTGAGCGCATCTGCTTGCATCCCTGCGGTGATAGAAAAAACTGCTTTTGGTAAAGTGATCAGCGGTTGAATAACCTCATATATTGCATTGACTAATTTAATTTCTTGCGTCGATGCTATGCTGTTGGTTTGCTTAACAGCAAGCTGTTGCTGCCAGTTCTTAATTACTTCTACTGCGTTGAGCAAATGAGTGGGTCGGTGTGTTTGGCCATTGGCACGGATCAAGTAATGGGCGTAGTTGAGTACGCTTGCTTCAACCATCTTGACAATGAGCTTGGCGCTAGATTGATGTAAAAATTGTGTCTGTTGGCCCGTGTGTGACAACGCGGCGAGCGCTTTGTTATACACGACACTTAGGTATTGCTGTGCTTGATATAAACGTTCATACTTCACCGCATCAGAACACAAAACAGCCATATTTTTGTTAATTTTAGATTGTATGGCAGAAAGTGTTTCTGATTCCAAAGACGCGTATTTTGAATACCGGCCTAGGCCTTGTACAAATTTATTTAAAGTTGTGACTGTGACGATGAGCAGCTCAAGCGCATTATTACTATTGAGACTTTTAAAAGCCACATTGACCTCTTGAGCTAGGGTTTTATCTATGGCTGTGTATATTTTATCACTGAGTCTGTGTACTTCGCTTAACCAGCGAGACGGAGCCGCGTTGAGCATATTTATGGATAAGTTTTGCCACGGCGTCGCGTTAACTTGATTATTTAGCTTAAATTGAAAGCTCGGTGACTGAATATAGTATCCGTCGTTAATTGCTACGTCACGGTAGATAATGCGTGCAGTGAACTGCTGTTCTATCCATTGTTTAAAGACCCCGCGTACTATTTTTGCGCTGGTCTGTATACTGGAAATACCCGTTTTCTTTACGAGTGGTATATGCTGTTGAGCAAAGGTTGGTTGCTGATTGTCAGCAGCCTCTAAGCGTGAACACCAAAATCGTATGCTCTCATTCGCTGTGCTTCTAATGTTTAGAGGCCTTGCATTGTCAGCGGCGCGTACGCCCAATATTTTACCTGTGATCAGCCAAGGTAGCTGAGATCTACCTGTGAAGCCGCTAGATTGATAGGCATGCCCCTGTTGGTTATTTAAAAAGTTCACCGAAAACAGGGTAATATTGTGCTCTCTTTGCGGTGTACTTTGAATGAGCTCTCCAAGTGTGAGACCAAGTTTGGAGAAGCGGTAGTTCATCATATCGCTTATGGCATGCGAATAGGTAGGTGACTCAGCCGTTAGTACGGACACGGGAATATGTTTGATTTGTTTTGCCATCCAATACGATGCTTGTTCATGCACCCGTGATTGCCAGCCCTTCGCTATACTAGACAAGCTTTGCAGTGCACGAAGTGTCGTGCGGTATTGAGCCACGTTATACTGTATTTCAGATAGGATATTTTCGCCACCACTAAACGCACTGTCAGGCGACATGGTAATATTATTAGTCCACAAAGGGCCGCTAGCAATAGACTTGGCAATTACGTTGATAGGTTTACCGGTTGTAGCCTTTTTTAAATAGCGCGGCGCATTGACCTGAATTTTAGAGACGACGGTCGTCGTGTAGCCAATATTGTGTCTATCTGAACTTATTCTGGTGTAGCGATAAAGTTGATAAACAGGTGCGCCAAGAGATTGTCTGAACTGATCTTGCATCTGCGTAAAGGTCAACTTTTGATAATCGGCCGTTTGCTTGAGCAAAATACGCAACGCTATGGTTTGAATGGCATGTTGCGTATTATAAACCGCTGAGCCGATATCATCAGAGTAGGCATTACTGACACCGGTAGTAAAAATGGCTTTGGCGAGCGTTGCTAATGATGATTGTGGTTCAACGGCAAACTCTGCTTTTTGCGGCTGATTTTCATTTAAGAATGACGCAATAAAATATTTGATCACATCGGCGACTTGAGCACTTTGTTGCGAGGCTGTTTGTTTAAGCAGTTGAGCGACAAACTTGTTGAGTTTATCCGCAACAGCGTGGGTATCCGAGGTGTGAGAAGGTGACAGCACACCTTTGATAAATTGGATCCTACTGCCACTTTCTTTTCCTATCCAATTTGACAACACATCGTAAATTGCGCGACCAAGTAAATACTGCTGACCGCTCAAATGATAATTGATGATTGCGGGTGTTGAGGTATCCTGTCCATTCGCTTTATCGTAGTTAATATTACCCACTAAAGTTTGGGGTTGTGCCGTGTTAGCTTGCGAAGTTCCCGCTTCTAACTGTTTAGTGTGTGCGGCTGTGGAGGGCACGTCTGGCGCTTCACTTTTAGACATACTCACTAAGTGTGCATTCATAGCATCAGCAAGTGGACCAGAATGTGCACCGGTCGCTGAGTACTCCATTTTATAGCCAGATGGGTGCAGTGCTAACCAACTAATTGCATACTGAATTGCCTCATATAAACGCTGGATGCGAGTACTCGACTCCATGATAAAGCTGAGAGTTTGTGCAACGTTTACGCGTTGGTTTGGTTGGCTTAGTAATGCGATTAATTGGTCATTACTGGCTGATTTTAATCCACCAATAATACTGAAATTCATCATCTCAGGTTTTGAGGCATGATAGCTTTGTATTGGATAGCTCGTCATAAAATTAGTGCCTAAATTGCTCTGACAGAGCAATCTTAATTTTACTGAGCCACACAAGCGCAGGCTTTGTTGCTTTGTTCTATGTGCGGTTAAATCTGTACCTAAGGATGCACTTAACTGCTTTAGCTCAAGTGCATTGATATTGTCCGCGCTTAATGTTCGCTGCCCCTCTACGGGTTGGGCTTTCCAGCTATCAACAGCATGCTGAATAGCCCAAATACTTCGCCTAAAGCGCCTTGCCTCTGCAGGTTGTCTAAAAGGTAACTTCGCTGCCCAAGAATAAATTTGGCTAGCAACTAGGTAGTGCTTAAGTTGACGTGTGGATCCGGTGAGCACCTCATCCACTGTGAGTGCACTTTGTGATGTTGCGCGCCGAGACTCGGTTTGCCCAACTCCTTTGGTACTTTGCAATGTGAGGGAAGTTAGTGTGTCATAGGCGACGGTGGCATTAACCTTAGTGTTGGCTTGATACAGCTCATTATCATAACCTAGCACGCCACTGTGGTTGTACATACTGATACCGTCAACCTCTTGGGTGCCAAAAAGCGGTAACTTTACGCGTACAGGCTGCATGCCGTTGCTGACTCTTGGGCTGATCCCTTCATGCCATGAGAACGCTCTTGTTTGTGGCGAGCCACTCGCTTGTGAAGGGTAGCCCACTCCTTGCGTTTTATCACTTGCCAACGAAATAGGGTTGCTAAATACAGACCAAGTATAACGCTTGCCAATTTTTTTAGAGGCAAATCGTCGCAGTCCTAAGTAACGCTGAATACCGCCCAGTGCCAGTCGATAGTGCCAATCTTTAGTGTAGGTTGAACTGACGTTAAACGAAGAACGCATATGAGGACTAAATACGCGTTGCTGTGACGTGGCGTTGGTACTAACAAAGCCAGAAGCACTAAGAACGTTTTCGTGTAATTGCCTCGACCCTTCACTCATCATGTCTATTTTAGGGCCATGGTGGGCATTCGTAGAGTAGAGACGACCTCGGTTAACGTCGTTAACGCGACTGAGCCAAGTTTGTAAATGAAACTTGGCTGTTGCCCATTGCTTTTGTGTGGGGCTTATTTTATATCGCGCATACCCGTGCTGAGAGTTCGCTGATGTGCGCCGTAAAATATAATGTGCGTTTTGCCATCGCACCGTTAGTTGTTCCGCCAAAGTATAAGCGTGTGTATAAGTACCCATACTCCTACTCTGGCCATCGTTAGCATATGTTTTGTGTGCGCAGGTATGAGCACTCACACATTGAGAGTTTGATGTTAAATCTATTGAGTCTTGGCTTGATGGCAGTGATGGTACAAATTTTTGAGATCTCGCTCTGTGTAGATCCCAAAAACCAACGCTAAGTAGCGCGTGTTGGGTACTATTAAGTTGAAACCCTTGTATGAGTGGTGTTGTATTGGTATCGGTTGTAGTAGCAAAAACACGAAATTGAACGCCTTTGAGTTGCGCACCAGAGGGCGTAGTTGGTAAATTTGCTGACCAATCACTGTACTGAATATGGGCGTATTCTTCGTTGGAGTAGCTTACTCGAAATTCAAAAGTGACTGATGTGTTGCTTGGAGTTGTACCGCTTAGAAGTACCTCAGCGCCTTCGACTAAGGTTAGTGCAGATAAAGGATAAATTTCTGACACATACTTACCAACATAATAGCCTTCGGTATAGACTGGATTTTTAAGCGTTAATAACCCTCGTGCTGGCAACCACTGCATTCCCGTGAACTCACCTTGGGATAAATCAACATAGCGTTCAGAGGAAGCGAATGGCTCGTATACTTTGATGCTAACACGGTGGTGAAGCCCTGAGTGTTTGCTGAATTTGTGGCTGATAGCCAGTTGCTGATCGGTGATCCATGCAGCGCTTGTTAGCCTGCGTGACCCCGCTTCGTCTATAACAAGTTCTCCGCCATCGGCGAGCACAAGCAGTGGGTCGCCATCGCCACGTAACGAAAAATATTCGCTGGTATAAAACTCATCCTCTTGGCAGTGTCGCTGAGCGCTTAAGTTAAAATAGTCAGCTTTCTCTTGCAAGTTAACGAGCAGCTCAGGTTGATTGTTGGGTAGTGCTCCGGCTTCCTTTTCAATATGTTGTACAATTGAGGTCACTTCTTCATTACCAGGCTCTTGAATATCAAGGAGTGAAACAATATAGTCACCGTGGTGACGTCGATGCCAAGCCGTTTTGGTAGTGATGATTGGATCGGTACATATATTGACTGAGCCATAGGCGGGTAAAGGTGTAATGTCAGCATCAATCAAATCCAATACCAGGGCATCACCAGAATGCACTTCAGTAAATACCAGCAAGGAAGTGTGCCCACCAACATGCTGCACGCTGGTAGGCAAAGGTACATTTTGTACTTCCAGTCCTTCGAAAGAAACAAAGTATAATGTGGTCGCACTGACCGCTGCGACCGACTGTGCTTGAGGTAACCACACTAAATGGCGAATACCGGGTAACCCGGGTACGCTGCGATAGGGAACTAGCTCGAGTAGCCCTTCTTCTCGCGATAAAACCTGTTGAATTTCTATATGGAACATATCTGGACCAACTAGCCAAATAAGACCATCTGCCCAAATGATGTCGGTTATATTGTCGTGTAAGTTTACTGTTTGCAGGTGGATAAGGTTCGGGCTGAAAATATGCAGTTTGCCGTCTGCACTGAGTACTAATACGCGCTCGCTCCCAGCGATAACACCGCTAACCACGCGAGTTGGTGAGGCTACTTCGGCAACATACACCATATCATGGTTGATTGGCGTGACGGCAACGACGTAATTCTCATTAAAGTTTGCCAGATACAATAACCCTTTATTATCGGGTATAACGCTGGGTACTCTTTGTTCCGACTTAACACTGAACCATTCTCTTTTGTCCGCTAGCGCATTGATAAATGCACGGTATTTCGCATTTTTTATGGTATTTATTACACTCACGAGGCACCCTCATACTAGTCTCATTTGGCATCGCCTTAATATAAGGATTGTACCGCGATTGTTGAAATGAAGCAGTAGTGAGATTGAAATATTGTACAATAAATTAATGGGGACGGTGAGTTAGCCGTTTGAAAAGGAAGAAGGGCTGTTTCTCAGGCGATCCAAACCTAAGTTATTATATAAATATACGCAAACTCTGCGAGAAACAGCAAAAAGAAGGGCATTGCACCCTTCAAACAAGTGCTCGATTATTTTTTAATTTCAGACTCGGGAATACCAGACTTAATTAGGTGGAGCATAATAAGGTTGGTATTAAATGGCCCTGTTGGCTGAATAGCAATATACCTTCGATACAGCTTCTCTTGCGTTTCAGGGTCTTTTTCACCATACACGTGCACATTTACAGGTAACCCAGATGAAATGACGTCAGCTGAGGTGTAAGCAACCATATCTAGCTCGTGCTTAAACCTAAAGCGTGGCGTGTTCAGCTTTGAAGGGAACAGGATTGCATAGCGAGAGCCTGCTTTTTCAATGCTTGCAACGCCAATATCGCGCATTTCAATCCGCGCCTGTTGTTGACGTAGATTAATAATGGCGTTCATATCACGGTCGTTACGCCACGCATCGTATTGTTTACCAGGTGCATTAACGTCTTTTTCTCGCACCACAAAGCGTTTTAGTGCGATGGCACCTTGCTTGGTCGCATCTGGAGAGGGCGTAATAGAGCTTTGCGGGCCAGACGATGTTGATCCCAAAGTTTGTGTATATGGAATGCCATTTTCTTGTGCATATTTCTCATAAGCAGCTTGGTGGGCTGCTGAACGAGTATTACTCTCGTTAGAAATACCATACATACAGAAAATTGGATTTCGGCTACCATCCGCATCTGGTTCTCTCAATGGTTGACCATCTGATTGGTCTACAGGGCGCTGTACCACAAACCAACTTTGCGTTGGCGGATCACGGTGCTCGTCACCCTCTAGCCAAATAGCTAAAAATAATCCATGTTCGGTAGATGATGCGCGCCACGAAACTGGATGTGCTTTTAGACGACCTTTGACGACTTTAGTGTCGAAAAATAGACCATCACCAGTGTTAGCACGGTGTTCAACACCTGCTTCTGTATAGGTATAGTCATAGTCTGGACCTAGGTTACCTGAAGTCACACCTCGTGCGTCTTGGATCACTTGGCCATTTGAAAAATCACACTGTAGTTGCGGTGTGACATGCGCCTCAATTGTTTGATAAGAAAACTCTGAGCCACTGACGGTTTTTGTAGCCATTTTTAGTGCGATAAGTTCACTATCAAACATGTTTTGTGAATCACCGCGAGGAACAGCAACAAAACTGTAGCCACCTTGCGCATCAAACTTTTCTTTTGCGTTTGGAAATTGATATTTAATTTCCCAACCAACGGTATTGAGCCACTCTGCGATTTCAAACAAAACGAAACGCAGGTCGCTGTAACCATACTTAACATTACTTTGTACAAGGGTATTTAAAGCCATCCTCGTCCTCTCCTAAATTAGTTTTGTTGTTTGCTGTTAAGGTTGCCTAAGCGACCGCCATACCAACGCATTAAAACACGCATACCAGTATTAAACTTACCTGTTGCAGGCAAGCCCTTGTACAGACGCGATGTTTCTTCCCATACACCGTTTCCTTGAATACATGACTCTCTATCTACGTGTGCTTCGTTTGGTATAGAGCATACTCCTTCATCGTACATGCTAAATTCTGATAGGGCGCCGTTAGAAATAACATCAGCTGAGGTATAACCAATAAGGTCGGCTTCTTCTAAATACAGGTAGCGCTGTGTTGTTAGACCTGAAGGTACCGTGATCACGTATTCATAATCTTCCGATACAGCAACTTGCTCGTAGGTATTGATGATGGCATTTGAATCCGGGCTATCATCGCCTGCTGTTTGTTCTTCAGAAGGGCGATGCACGTCAGACTCTCGTACAATAAAGTAATTACTGGTGCTAACACGCTCATGATAAACACCATAAATGCAGAACAATGGGCAAAAGCTCTTTGATTGGTCAACTAACGGTGTGCCGGTGTCTTTATCTACCAAGCGTTGTGTTGCAAACCAGCTAAAACGGTGACCATCATTTGTTTCATATTGGTCTACTGCTTGGTCCCACGTTGCCAGCACAATACCATGATCGCTCACTGTGAGTGCATAAGACATCGGAACGTTACGAGCGCCTTCTTTAGGGTCCATGGCCTCACCTTCTACATCGAAGGACTGATTGGTAACTGGCACTAAGTCATATTTTAGGTTATCGTAAAACTCAAGCCCCTTGTTTTTAGCAACGTCAGGTGAACCTAGTACAACGCTCGGATCCTGCGGTGCATATTCTGTCAACTGTGGTGTCTTATTGAGTGCAGCAGAGGTATCTACGTCCCACTTCGCCCTGTAATTTGGCTTTGTTGAAGTACCGATGTTGATACTAATGATTTTATGGTAGGTAAACTCAGAGTAAAGGCTGAGTGGGAATTCAATTTCCAACTCTTGCTGAAGGCCAAACTCATCTCGTTTGGAATTTTCAATCGCTAAATTGAGTAAACTGGGAGGAACCTCACCTTCCACTTTAATGGTTGTGATAGAATCGCCATCAAAGTCTGTCAATGTTTTGCCTACAGGTGCGCGGAAATGTATTGTAAATTCTCGGCGCTCATAGACAGGATCTTCAAAACCCGCAGCACGATCACCTGACGACTTAATATGAGGGTTCGTTCCCCCAGTACCGAATGTTGGATACGATGCGCCTAAATCCACTTCTTCTGGGTTCATTAACTCGAACCACTCGACGTTTAAGTTATAAAGAATGTGGTTATTTTCATCAAAGGCACCACGAGGGAGCATGTTACGGCTGCCAGGAACCTTGAAAACACTGTCGGCTGCATGTGATTTATTGATACAGTTCCACTCTAAGTTACCATATGGATCAATATCTTGAGTTTCTTTTATTTTGGTATGATAAATCGCACGGTTAATAAAGCCATAACGGTTTGACTGTGGTACAGCGCCATTACCATCATGTACGCGATTACCAATAAAGCCTAAGGTACCTCGGGTTTGGATATTAGAAATATTGCTCTCATCATACGATGTATTTGGCGGAATATAAGGAATGGCTGGAGCTTTATCTTTGTCCATATCAATTTGCAGTGGTGTCGTCACATTGATATGACCCATGCCGTGGCCAATTTCTGAACGTGTGTCAAAGCGCACTACCCAAGGTTGAGGATTTGACTCATCTTCTGCACAGGCATCGACATGTTTGCTTGCTTGCACAATGATCACATCATTGATTGGATTATCTGGGTTTTGATAGTCAAGCTCTGAAGTATCCTTTGGATACACAATATCGAATGCTTTTACTTGGTTGCTATTTTCCCGTGTTAGGTCTTGTACAATAGATAAGAACATTTCCCGGGGTGTGGCGAACCCTCCGCGTGTTACGGAATAAGGTGAAAATTCTGACATGACTCATTTTCCTCGCTGTCTCTAGTCTCAGCACCATTACAGTTAGCTCTGTAACTGTTGTACAGTGTGCTTGTATTGTACAACAGTTTTGAACAAAATGGCGAATGCTCAATAACGATTATTAAGCTGTTTAATTACTGATTTTCCCCGGTGTCTGGGGCGTCACAATCTATTTCAGTTAACATTAATACAGTCATATTGGTATTATGGCTGCTGTTTGGTGTTAATGCGGTATATTTGCGATAACGTTTGGCGCTTGTATCACCTTCGTTATACACATTAACTTTAATAGTAAGCTGTGGTGCTATTACGTCGGCTGATGTGTATGCCACCATATCCATGTCATGCTGATAGCGAAAACGCTTTGTATTCAGTCTATTAGGATAAAGGATAACGTATTTGGCACCAGCTAAGGTAAATGCGCCTGCGTTTGTTGCTTCTGAACTCGCTCGATATTCAACTCGAGTTTGCTGCTGCACTTCGTTTACCCAAGCATTTGAGTCTCGGGTGTTCAGCGTCGCATCTTCGGCGTATGTTGGCTTTAATACGTCTTTTTCTCGTACCGTAAATTTTTGAATAATGCCCGGTAGCGAGCTTAAAGATACAGGTTGCGTTCTACCTAAAGGTACCTGTCCATCCATGTCCATGGTGTAGATTTCACCATCTTGTGTGGTACCAAAATTATCATAAATGTATTTATTATAGATTCCGTATAAGCAAAAAATGGGGTTACGAGAGCCCAGCGGATCTGCATCTTGCAAGTTGTTGCCAGACTTTTGATCCACAGGCCTTTGTAGCACCATCCAACTTTGTGTTGGCGAGTCTCCAGCTGATTGGTCGTCTGATTCTACCCAGTACGCAAAAGAAAACCCTCTATCTGTGATGGATAGTCGGTATGACATTGGGTAAGCTCGAAGCATCCCCTCAAATTCGCGCACGTCAATAAAGTAGAGCGTTGATACGTTAAAGCCGTGGCTTGGCTGCGGCGGCTTTGTCGTCGCGTTAGCTGCCGATGATTTGTTTAGTGGGATCACATCACGGTAATTGTGCGGAACAGTGTGTGGTGATTCACCAACATGACCGCAAGTGTAGCCGCGCAAATTCGGAATGGCTTCCTCAAAGTCCTCACCCAGTTGTAGTGGCGTCGCCATTTGAATTTCACAAGTGTATTGTGTATCTGCGTATACCCTGATGCGATAAGGTTCTTCATCGTTGAGTGAATTTGTCGCAGTCGTTGACTCAAGTACAGCCATAATAGGCTGAGGATTATTTGGGTCGAACTCGATAGGGGTGCGGGTGATCCGTTTATAGCCGTTTTCGACCATCACTTGTAACCAGTTGCTGACAAGCTCACGGACATCAGTGAAGCCATCACGGGTAACGGTCGTGACGAAATGCTCTCCACCATTGGCCAAGCTCGCTGGTAAATTCGAAGTGTAAATATCACCATTTATTGTAAGTGGCATCGATAACTCTCCTGTTAGTAAGTGCCAGCGCTAGAGCCAGGCACAACGTCGGTCTGACCCACGTTGTCTTGTGTTGTGATAGCCGTGTTGTACCAGCGCATGAGAATGCGTACGCCGGTGTTATATTTGCCCGTGGAGCGCAACCCTTTGTATCGCTTTTTACTGCCATCATCGTACATGGACAACTCAGCAATACCGTCTTGAGAAATAATATCGGCTGAGCAGTAACTGATCATGTCCATCTCTTCAAGATACAAATAACGTTGGGTGTTGATCCCACTTGGTACGGATACGACATATTCGTAGTTTTCTGTGACAGAGATTTGTTCGTTAGGATTGATAAGTGCAACACTGTCTTGGGTGTTTTTGGTTGCATCTAAGTCCTCAGATGGACGGTGCACATCTGATTCTCGAACCACAAAATAACGTTTAATATTTTGAGTTTGGTTTTGAATACCATACAAACACGCTAGTGGGCAGTGTGAATCGGCTTGATTTACAAGTGGTGTGCCGCTTTCTTTGTCTACGAGGCGTTGGCAAACAAACCAGCTGTGGCGGTGGCCTTTTGCATCATATTGATCTGTCGCTTCTTCCCAAATAGCCAATGCAATACCATGCTCACTAACGGACAGGGCATATGACATTGGAATATTAGGCGTGCCTGCAATGTTTACCTGAGCTGTGTCAGGGTACTTAGTTTCAAATTCTGTTTTAATATTGTAAAGCGGGCGACGACAGAAAAAGCCTTTGTCTTCAATCTCTAGGCGCAGCTTATCATTTGGGTCACACCAAGCAACTTGCTTGTCTACAACGGGAACACGTTCGCCCAAGAAGCCCAAAGTGCCAACGACAATGGGTTCGTCACCTGTACCGCGGTTCGGTGGCGTATAGTCGTACATTTGCCAGTCTCCACTTGCAGGTTTGTACAACTGTAGTGGGGTAGAAATATTGATATGCAAGTTACCAACTTCAGGCGCATCGTTGTCGCGGTCTTCACGGCGATTGTTATGTGCTGGGGTGCATTGTTTGCCAACACCAGTATCGAAACGAATAATCCAAGGCTGAGGGATGATCTCAGTACCTTGTGCCTTAAAAGTTGGATCCGCGCCAGCTAAAGGATCGACAAACCCCGTCGCTTGTACAACAAATACGTCGCTATCAATTGACTCCGGATCACCCAAATCTGGGTTATCTGCGGGATATAAAAGTTCAAACGCATTCTGCGCTTCATCGGCAGCAGTTGGATGCTCATAATAATTCACTAAATCTCGGACTACGGCTGTGATCAGGCTTTTTAACGTCGTGTATCCACCACGCTCGACTGAATAAGGCGCAAACTCCGCTTTTTTGACAAAACCCATAAATTTCTCCGGATAGTCTGGGGCCAATGCAAACTGGTCTCATTAATGCCTACTTTGCCTCTGCAAAGTGCGGTTCTAACTATTGTACAATTTAAAACGCTTCGATCGTACAATAATTAAGGTGTTTCACTACTGTGTTTCACAAAATCTCAATATGTAGCGCATTATGTAATGCGAAACATAACGCTGACGCCGTTATTATCGGCTAATGTACTTACCATGGTGTGATAGTTCCTGCGCTCACCAAATACCTCAAGAGGTAGAGTGGCATTGGCGCTGACTAAATCCGTATTGGCAAAGCCAATCATATCGAATACACCATCATAGCTAAATCGTTCAGTAGAGAAATTATTAGGAAATTGAATAAAGTAATCCCTACTTTCTGAAATTTCTTTTAATTTCACTGTATGCATTGCGCTGTAACGATTGTATTGATCTGAAATCGCTGTTTGTGCAGGCGCGGGGACTGGAATGTCGCGCTCACGTACGAGCATCTGTTCAACGCTTGACTCATAGCGGTTGAATATACCGCTTAATGCAATCACCGGGTTATGCTCAGTTGGAATAGCAATGCCATTTTGCCATTCAACAGGCTTTTGTACGACTAGCCAAGATAGTTGACGGTTTAAACTGTTAACGACCGCATGCTCCCAAATTGCAAAAGCAAAGCCATGAGAATCGGCTGTGAAAAGCACAGAAAAAGGCCGTGAATACTTAGCATCACCTTTAAGTCCTTCCCTTTGATGCCAATAGCCAACAGCATAACTTGTGTCTTTTGTATTAAGGCTACCTAGGTTTCTATTATATAGAGAGCCGTCAGGGTCTAACTGCATGGGCGTCACAATATTCATGCGCAGCGCTATGTCGTTAATCAGCTCAAAGCGCACGACCCAAGGCTGGTCTTTTGCATTGGCATCAAGTGTGACACGCGGCATCAAGTTAAGTACGCGGCCATTTTCCATTTTTTTATAAGTGAAATACATACTTGTTGATTCTATCAAGAAATCAAGTACTTGTGCCAAGTCCACTAAGCCATGTTTAAACTGATGGTACATATATTTTACCAGCCCTTTATATCGCAATACGTTTCATGGTTTGTCATGCTGCTATCCTGTGGCCAATAACCAGTTGTAACTTTCATCATGCACCGAGCGAACATGCTCTTTTATCTCTGGTCCATTGATATAAATCAGAATAATGGTGCCGGTCGAATCTTGGGCGTGATTCAATACTGTTTTAAAGCGGCGACTTTGCTTCTCGTAAAAGACCTGAGAAAATTCAACGTTTTGTAAACTTCCAAATAAGCGAGCCTCACTGTAGGCAATCAGATCGAGGACATGTTTGTAGCGATAACGGCGCGTATTCAAATTGTGGGGAAAAAATACTTTTGCGGTATTATCATCAGTAAAATAGTTAACTTCAGCGTCTTGATGAGGCAAAATCGCATTGTCCATGTGCTTAAATCGCCAAGCCGGTTGGCTTTTAGTCGGTACGTACACGTCGGCCTCCCGTACTACAAACTTGTTTCTTACATGACCAAAACCATTTTTTATTTCATATGCTGCGAATACTGGCGACATTTCACTTACCAGCGGCTCGCCCGATTCTGGATCAACAGGGCGTTGTACACAAAGCCAACTAAACCAGCTTGCATTATTACTGTTTATTTGCGTTGCATCATCAAAAGTTTCTTCGTATGAAAAAAATACAAAGCCGCGCTCGGTTAACGTAAGTATATACCCCATTGGATACGCTGGAGCTGCTTTTCTCAGGTACGTTCTATCAACAAATGGGATCCCTGAGTTACCAATATCAGACCCGATGACACCAACATGATCCCAACCCACTAACCGTTCAAACTGACCCTGCACCTCTGTGAGCATTGCGGTGTCGGGAAGCTGCAACTTTGGCGCCACATATAATCTGGCTTCATTCCAACTAACTTTAAACATAACGCGCCAACTATACTGGTTGCCAGCCAGCATGGCGTTACCCTCAGGCAGTACTTCAAGTAAGCACGAGAACGGGGCGTCATCTTCAAGTAATTTGGGGTGAATGATTTGATCATTATCCAGCTGCTGTATCGAGACTGACTGAAATTTTCCAGACTCGACCATGTCAATCACCACATCTTTTAACATATTGACGTGTGATTTGTAGCCACTGCGGTTAAACGACATACCTGACATAGTTTACTCGTTATATAGGCTGCTTTGACAAGCTAACACATAGAGGTCCGCAAAATGGACGGGTAAAGCGCAAAGTTGTGTATTACATGTTTCACGTGTGGACATCATACAGGCCCCATAGTTCTCATTATTCACCGCTTGGTGTCGGTGTAGTCTCAGTTGTACAATAGAGTATACCAAGAGTCTTTGTCACTGAACAGCTTATCATCGCTGTTAAACACCTATTGCTGTTTTTATTGCAAAAGGTAATTGCTTCACCAAGCTGTCAGTTTTTATGTGTAAAGCTAACGACAGTCGCCTCTATTGCTTCTTTTAAATACGCTGTAATAGAGGTGTTTTTCTTTACTGACAATATATTTGCAACCTGTTCATATAAGGCATATTGGTCTGTATCAAATAAGTTCATGATTCTATTGTATAATGTGTCAATTAATTCGAACTCATGCTGCTTTAGTAAAGGCGCACAATCACTCAGCGCTTGCAACACGGATGTCCGAGCCACGTAATACGTACGGGTACCTTGTTTACCTCTGTTTGTGAGCTGATCCATCGTTAACTCGCCATTCTGGTATTCGTATTTTGTTGTATGTTCAGTGCGTAACGCCACAGCCACTGGTATGTTGAATAATGCAAAATGCCCAGATCTAAGCATTGTTTTAGCTCATACTGTAAGTTAATCAATGACGGCTCACCTAAAAAAGCGTGCAATACTGTTGAGGAGTCGATGATTGCGCCTGCTTTGTCTTTCGCTGGGGTCACAAAGCGACAGTCAATTCCATTTTGCTGATATTCACTAAATTTACCGCATGCACTCAGGCTTGATGTTAGCAATACCTTTTTCCCACTGGTGTTTGACTGAATGAGTTCAATGCAATCGCTATTGCTACTTTGTGCATCTGGCTGAACGAACTTTAAAGCTGGTACATAAACTTGAGAGGCGCACCATCGCTCGATCATTTCTTGGCTTTGAGCTTGTGTCCATAAATGCTTTGGGGAAGCGGTGCTATTATGGTGGCGTAAAATAATCAGCGTATTATCTGCTTGATGCCTAGCTAAATTTAATAAGTTAATGTGGCCCATAGTAAGGGGAACAGGTTCTAAGGGCACAATAGACCAATCATAATCATTATATGTCATAGTTCAGTGTCTCATACTTCCAGTCTCAAGTTGGCGATACAAAATTGCCTTAGTCAAAAACACGTTGATAGGTACAATTTTCAAGCATATTATCAAATTACCACAGAGAAACAAGGTCTTGGTATTTACGCTTACTCACCCAATCGCATGATGCCAGCGAGATTGCTCTTGTAGTCTACGCTTCGTGTTTTTTAGCATCAACCGTCCCTCATATACGAGTAACTTTCCGTCCATTGAGACGGGAAAGTCTTGCAATGTAAAGGCGCGCCTAGAGCGGCCAATGGCAAGTAAAGAGTAGCTTACTAGTAGGTCTAAAAATAAAACATCGTCATAGGAAATCGAAGGTAAATTGCATGTCGTTACTCGATTGTTTTCATCAAACATGATATCAGTAATGTCATGAAAATAGAGTGCTGTTACGTCGTATTTTCCTGCTGAACCGGCTATAAAAAGGGTTGGCTCTTGGTATTCCCAAACCGGAGGCTTATTGATGATTGAGCGGCCATAAACTAACTCTGCTATGGCGCTCTCATGGTCTAATGGAGTAACATTAGAAACCCAGTTTGGCCTGCCCAAAGGTGACGTAGTAAAGTCATATGTCTTGTCACAGTCAACGATAAGGCGTTTTGATTGCGGGCAATATTTGTTGTAAATACCCAAGGCACGCTTCACGATGAGGTGAAATTGATGCTTGTCAATTTGGGTCATTTCTAAGTCGCCCATAATGAATCCACCGGTTTCGATCATGACGTAGTCAATTAACTCTTCAAGATACATACCAAGTACTCCAATTGATTGTAAAGACACTATAATTGAAGCTCACTAATGAGTGAGTTTCTGACGCTGATGTTACACCCGCGCTTACTAAAGTGTGTTAGTGGCCGTTATCAAAAAGCCAAGGGGCTTAATATTTAACAGCGATGAAGTTGTAATTGTACAATACAAGTTGTAACAGGAAAATAAGAGAATTGGGTCAGCCAAACTCTGATATTGTACAATATTTATGTATTGATTAATTATTTCCGATTGCTAACTTGAAAAGTCGCTCTATGATATGTTCATCTGGGTAGGCATCTCCACATCTATCTGAGAATGCAAGTGCGATTTCCTGAATCAATATCAGCTGCTCGGTTTTTATCTCATTGTGAGAAAGCCCTAATTTGGACATCATTTGGTGCGTTACGACACTAAACTTCAAAATATCCACCGGTTTTCGTTCAACTTTTCTTCGCTCACCATATTCCCAATACAGTAGATCTACTTGTAAGATCTGAGCAAAATGCACTCTATCTTCAGCTTTTCGAGGCAAAACATCCTCTTTTAGCCACTTTGCAGCGGCTGAGAAGGAGATATCAGCAGCATCTCTAACCACAGAAGTTCTGCCGTGGCCGGGCTCTTTCCATCGTTTCTTATTCTTATCCAACATTTCATTGAGGCGGGCTGACGGTCCATTTGGGCTTTTTAACCCCAGATTTTGGTGATCTTTATAGTATAGTTCTGTCAACTTTAGTGGCTCCGAACGAAAAACATTGCTTAACACTTAAAGTGCAAAAAGCTGCTGCAATCATACAGCCGTTACAGTTGAAACGCCATAGAGTGCGTCGCTCTAATTCAGCTTTAAGTATGATTTTAATAATATTAAATCATTCATTAGTAAGGTTTTTTTTATTTCCGTTTTGCTGGTTTGAAAAATAACACCTTGAATTAATAGCACTTTAAATACATTTATCAAGATTTATAATTATATAAAACTGGATAATAGGCGTGGTAATTTATCTAAAATGTGAATTGCGTCAAATGCTTTTATTCGCCTACATTTGCTATATATCAACACAACTCTAACAAAAAGTGTGCTAAAACATGTTTTCAGATCGATAAGTGAAGAATTGTATATGACGCAACAGATTGAGCTTGAATCAATCACACTTTGAGTGTAATGTTTTATAGCGCGGGGAAATGTTAGTCGTTGTAATACTAGGCAATCTAAGGCGCCTATAAAGAAATGTACGTTTTATTAGGGAGTGAGTGTTGTATGACAATAAGGTACAGCAAGTCCAGCATAACTAATGGTCGAGGCAAGCGAACAAGCCTAAACAGTCTTCTAAAAGACACCCACGTTAGAGCATTTGAAACATTGGCTTTGAACACTGCTAATGGGTTACGCGATGCTCTGCCGTTAAAGGAGAGTGCCAAAGTAGCCTATTTACTTGTCACGAGTGCAGATACGCTAGGGATGAACATTGATGAGTTCAATTACAATGTGAGTGTGGCAATTGTTGGTGTAGCGAATGATGCAGGTATATTAACCTATAACAAATGGCTACCAGAAAATGAGATCCAGGCAAGCCTACTAGCGACAGTGTCTAACGTTGCATATCAAGCTTTTGAGTTTCCGTCTGATGAATTTTATATTGGTAACCCTGCTGTTGAGCAGGTATTTGACATTACACCAGTATTGGACAATTTGATTCTTAACTAAAACGGCTCTGCGTGTGTACTTAATGTACTCACAAGCAATGTGCGATTTTCAATATACTTGTAGTCACGCGTCTTGCGTTTAGTGATGCACTACATTTAGAATGTTGACTCGAGACTAACGACATTTAGCCCAATATCATTATATGACGAACTGTGCACTTAAAATGATAGGTCAAGGGCTATAAGAATTTTGTAATGAATGGTGGACTAAGATGGACGCAAAACACTTTAATGCGACTTTTGTTCGAGAAGACATTAATATAGCAGCACTGCTTAATACTACTTACCAAGGTGGACCTGCACTCATTGCTGCATATGAAGCCCTAAGTGATGAGGACAAAGCAAAAGTGTTGTGTAACGCAGCGATTAATGTCGGGGTTGGAATAGCCGGTATGGTACCGCCTGTTGAATATGAAAAGGAGTAATAGAAATCTAAATATACCTTAAGTGCGCTTTTATCAGAGCGACGTTCATATTGTTGATTGTAAGGTACGGGAAGTAAAACGCTTTGCTTAAAAGAGTGAATATGCTTGTTGGTTACCCTTATTCAATGAATGCTCAGACGCTACGACTACATTTTAATTCATATCGGCGTCTGTTAGGGTGTAATTTGTCGCAATGCCAGAGTAATATTCTAAGCTTAATAGGCAGTTTATTTAGCTGGCGTTGTTAATTATTTTATCTATTAGTGCTTTGATTTTAAATGACTTTATAACCTTGGGTGGCGCTTACCGTTATAACAAGTGAAGCACCGGCCATTTAGGAAAGTTAATTGCCAAGTTTAATGTTATCGTAGCGTAAGGTAATAGCAAAACAGCAGTTCTTTTTCTGATGTCGTCAAGTGTCAAGCGCCTGAGGTAATGACTTCTAGCAATGAGCATGAATGAGTTGTACAGTACGGTATGCTTTATATTGTACAATTTACCCTTGCTTTGATGTGTTAATTTGTTCTTGCAAAAAGCCATCAATCATTCTATTAAAATTGTATTCACCCAGTGCTTTTCTTAATCTAATTCTATCTTCCGTTAAACGCCCGCTCTCAATGAGTAAATTAATGGTGTAACGTGCTTTGAGTATGTCTTGAACATCATCACCAACATATACAACACAATATATATCATGTTGGACGTAATTGGTGGGGTAGGGGAGCTTATCACAATGAAGTACATTACCAATTCGGTGTGTATTTGGTTTTTGCGCTGATGTTAAGAAAAGTGGATCTGAATTAAACATGTAATGGGTCTCATGGAGAAGTTAAAAGCAACACAGTAAATTCGCTGTGAATTTGCATATTGTACAATGCGCACAGTATCCAATGGGTTGCTTACACTAAAGTTGCAACTAAAAAAAGGCGCTAATATTATACCAATTCGCCTTAATACTTGCTCAATTTGAAGGAATAAATCTGACGCTAATTGGTTAAACGTTGCTTATCTAGAACAAACTAAGTAGCACCGCCTTTTCCTTGTCTGCATCCATGCAGCTACCTTGGCGATAGTATGACGTGCTAGCGGTATTATCTGTTCGCCTCAAAATAACAAGCTTAATTAAGCAAATTGGTATAAAGAGTCCGGCTGAGCGAGATTTATCGATTACTAAACTTCAAGAAAAAACGCTCAAACGCAGCTTGTCCAACATAAACAATACGTGTTAAGCCTGTATCAACACCTTGGTCATCTTTGTCTTCAGTAATATAAAATACGCCCTCAGAGAAGCGCACGACACTGTCTATATGGTGTTCCCTCACATAGCATGGCGCTGTGATCATCTTAAATACGCGTTGTGCGTCGCTATCATTTAGATCAAGCGTGATATAAATACCTGGTGCCTGAACACCTTGATCATTGGCTGCATATAATAAATCCATGAGCTGCTTACGCATCGCATCAGCCGCAGGTTCAAGTGATTGCACAGTCGCAATAGCTGCTTGTTTCAATAACGCTTTATACGCTGAACCGATATCTTTAATATCACCTTCGCTGAGTTGCGCCAAAAGTGCATCTCTTTGTGCTGGTGTTAACTCAGCAATACGCTTAGCAGCATCCTCTAAGATTTCTTGATCTATACCGCCGCCGTCTAATATAACCGTATCGACAAAATGATCTAACCATGGGATTTGTATGTTTTGTGCTAATTTCAATGGCGCAGACACACCAACTGGAGAATCCGTTTTTGAAACAAAGCGTATTTGTATATCATACTCAACATAGCGTTGATAAATTGAACCAGGCAAATCTTCAATTGCGAACCTTTCACCGTTAGGGCCAAAAAACTCATCTCGTTCAACGATGTATTCACGTGGCCCTGTATTTGTTAATACGGAGTTTATTACTTCGAAGCGCACTGACAAGTTGTCTTTTCCAGCCATATTGACACTTTCAATGTCATAAATTAACCGGTATGGGTCACTAGGATTTGAAAAGGCAATGTCACTCAGTGTTGGGGCTGAATAGGCTGTCCCATGAGTAGTAAAAGCACCTTGAAGCCAACCTGTTTGCAATACTCCGTCAACAACAAGTTCTATACCATAGTAATAGTCAGTACCAGAGAGCAAACCATCGACAAATAAATCTTTGTATTGAAAACGGTCCTCAGCTTGATAAGTGACTTTATACGCTAGCTGAGTACCATTAAATTTGTATGGATTTAAGTTACCTTGCGCATATGTTTGATCGAATGAAACTGAGTTACCATCTAATTCATCTTTGGCTGCAACATAAATAGACAAGTAGGTATTCGGTAAACTGGCTTGGTCTTTTAACGCATCTCGCAACGAGATGTGATCTTGCGCGCCAACCAGTGCAATGGCGTGGCGCATTAGCCCATCGGCTGCCGCTTGTGTTTGTGCCGTCGTGACTACATTGTTAGTAGCGTTTAAAAACGACAATAGATCAAAAGTCATAGGAGATCACCTCTATAATAACTGGGCGTATAAACGCCCAGCAGATTGTAAAGCAGGTTATGAGAAAATAAGCTCAGCACGGTCACGATACACATCGCCACGCACTGACACTTGGAATTTTTTGTCTGAAATAACGCCACCTTCAACAATTGGGCCTAAGTAAAAAGCTTTACCAAGCCAAGTAAAGTAACGGGTTTCGATACCGTTGGTGAAACCCTGTTTGGTCACAAACATAAAGACATCATAGGTATCAAATTCGGTATCTCCGGTAGAACCGCTCAAGTCCAAAACTTCGCTGTAATCAGGGTCAATATCACTGTATAGAGCAATACGACGTAACTTCGTCCTTACTTCGTTAAAGGTATCTTTTGCACTTTCAAATTCTTCGACCGCCACATCACGAGTCAGGTCGTACATCTGCGATGCAACGAGTGAATATGCGCCACTATTTAACGCGGTACGCAGTGCTTTGCGGGCATCTTTATTGGCTGTTAGCTTAGTTGCTATCTTACTCACAAGCGCATCTTCAATTTGCTTGCCTTTGATGACCGTCGTGTCGACAAAACCAGCAAGCCAAGGAAGTTCAAAAGATTGAGCGTCTACTTTTACCGAAGCTGAAGCTGAGTTGGGCGCATTATCCACTTTCTCTATCGTTCTTAAGTGGACAGAGTAATTTACATAACTGCGCATGTTGTTTTCACCAACAGTAAACATAAAGGTTGGTTCACTGTCTGCTTGAAATTCAAATTCTCCAGAAAATACCACGCTTTGCTCATAAGGCACTTCTGGCATTGCACTCTTAGTGTCGTCAACTACTTCAAGTAAAAAGTGCGTGTTGTCCTCAGCTGAAACGTTACTGACTTTTACTTCGACACTTTTAGCCGTTTCTGTGATTGATAAAACGACATTTTCTGGCTCCGCTACATTCGAGCCCCCTAGTTGCATTTCAGAGCTTGGCGCTAATAGAAACTCTCCTTGCAGCTCGCCATTCAGTACAAGTTCAAATGCGCATTTAAAACGCGCATTTGCTGGCAAGCCGCCAATTGTAATAGGCTCGTACTTTTCACTCCCTTCTTGCGCTTGATGCAAATCTTTCAGAGCGACTTGCGCTGTATAATCTGCGGTATCGAGATCATCTTTTGTAAGCTCGCCGCTAGCATACGAGTGTTTCAAGTACACTTTTAGGTATGAGTTACGAATGTCCTCTTTGAGAGATATGTTATTTTCACTTGCGTATGCTTTAATTGCATCGAATAAGTAGTCGCCTGCAATATCTTGGTTCTCTAGTGTCAGTGAAAGACTATAGATACCATGGTTGTTAGGTTGCGACGTAAACGTCACTGTGTTTTGCAATACAGTAGTAATATCAAATGCCATGTTAGCATCTCCTATAGGTGCAGGATTGTAAGGCTCAATCTCACAGACTCATTTATGTACCAACAACGCGTTTGTTAGTTCAATATTCTCACAGTTGCAATTAAGGTAAAACCAACCTAACTGCATGCTTTAAGAGCGCACAATCCATCCTAAAAACGTCGGCTCACTGATGTGATGAAGTTGCCAGCATAATTAATGCAGCGACTCTTTGACTGTTTTCAAGCGTTGAGTTTGGCGCTTTTTTATATGCTAAGTGAGCAAATGCACTTTTGGTTTCTGCTTGTAAAAACCAGCAGGCATTACCCAACTCAGTTTCGACGATCAAAGCTAGTCTGTGATGATATTCACATAAATAACACGCCTCTTGGTGTGCATAGGTGAATGCTATCAGCAAATCATTTTTTTCTCGGCTTTGCTCTTCGAACGATTGTTTCAGTTTTACATGCCTATTGAGTAATTCAATACGCTGACTTTCACTTGCGGTTAACGCTTGCTCGTAGCTTGCCAGAGGCAGTGTACCCAGAATGTCATGTAAAACACTGTAGTCTCTTGATCTTGGAGACCAGTTTAGTCCGAGCTTATCCAGCGCCGTAGACAAAGCGTCCTTTGCTAGTCGAACTTCCTCTGCTAACAGCTCATTGGTAAAGCGCAGACGTTGCTGCTCTTTAACTATATCATCTCGGTTTGTACCGAGCTCGTTTTGGTGAGATATGTGTTTTTGTGTCATCTTGCGCTTCCTTTTCGTTGAGCTAAATAAACATCTCAACGTTCTCAAACGCAAAGTAGAACCTTACCTTCTACCTATCTCACACATGTAACCACGGCTAACTGGTTACCGAAGTGATGGCAAGCTGTCTTAAACGATATTGTTCAATCACTTTAGCTCTCGCTTCGCTCCAAGGTGCACAACAACCTTTACCAAATTGCATCGCAGACCCATCATTTTTATTATTGTACAATGAGTAGAGGTTACAGCGATAGAGATTTACGCCCTCTTGTAGCGTTTCATCTAAAATTAGGTGGGTACATTGATTGGTTTCGGTGTTCATTTCACCTCTACCACACAGGTTCGTTCGGCAACACGCCCCACTTCTGACACATTTGAAATGATAAACAGGTTCACCCTCGTGATCTGAAACTACCAACAACTGCTCTTGTTCCATCCTTTTTAGCTCTGTATCACTTGGTCGCCAGAACTCAGGGTCAATGGTCACAATCCCTTGATCACGACTATTCACAGGTGGCTACTTTGTGATCGTCATGGGCAATCGTTGCAACACTTTCTCGATTAATCAGCATGGGCTCTTTATTATGCGAGGAAAGTAGCACACTACCTTTATCAAACCGA
Organism: Pseudoalteromonas sp. McH1-7; assembly: GCF_013366255.1. NCBI lineage: Bacteria > Pseudomonadati > Pseudomonadota > Gammaproteobacteria > Alteromonadales > Pseudoalteromonadaceae > Pseudoalteromonas > Pseudoalteromonas sp. McH1-7. The sequence goes on from NZ_JABWPQ010000019.1 coordinate 61,327, forward strand.
CGGACTTTGCCATTAAGACAGATACCATTGACTAAATACACACGCACTTTCGCCCCTTTTAAAAGGAACTGTATTAAGTGCTCTCCCCACAGGTCAAAAGGCTCACCATTGGGAAACACCAACTCTTTATTAGACATCGACTTAACTCCAGTTTACTGATTACTACTAGTGCCACTTCGCTTTATATTTGCGACACAAAAATGAACTTGTTCACGCTGACAAACGTCAATTACGTATGTTTCTCGTTCTTACAAATTTATCAAAGCCTCTAAATCCAAACGAGGCTCCTACAGCTAGGCCGAACATATAGCGGTAAAATTCGGGGGTCTGCTCTAATTGAATAAAGCCTTGATGAGCGTATGGCGCAAGTTGTGGAATAAAACACATAATAAAAGGAACACTTAACAAAACAGTAAACCATTCATCTTTCCAACTGGTGGCCGCACCATTAGCCATCGCTTCTTCCCAACTTATTACGCGCTGCGCTTTAGCGTGTGCAGCTTGTTTAACAATATCCTGTTTGCCTTTAAATATTTCGAAAATCCAACCGCCTGCGGCTGTAAGAGCTTGAAACCACATGTTTTTATCCTTATTTAACTAAGTTAACACATCATACTTTTTATCTTTCTAATCCGCCCTCAGCAACATTATACTACTGGAACATGATGCGGCCACTTGACGCATGCAGACAATCAATAATTTGTTGTACAATAGTATAGGCAAGGCGACCATCATACTTGCCTAAATAGTTTTCTCTAAGTCTTTTCATACATAGCGCAATAATACAAGTGTCGTCCGCAATGGGATGAATATGAATAATCTCCACAATAAATTGTTCTATAATTCGCTCGAGTGCCAGCGCACTGATCCTTTCAGGCATCGCATATAGCAAATGCACCAGCTCGTTATTCAAAGAGCTGAGCTTTTCTTTGTCTCTTACACCAGGTCGAGATTTGTTTTTTATTTTAGCTATGGATTTTTTTATTTCATATTCAGCCAGTTGTGCAGCCCTTAACTGCGAATTTGGCTCCGATTCATCTATACCTAACGACTCACAAAATTTACGTACTCGCTGTGCAGCATCCTCACACTCAACATCTAAATACACCAATACCGCATCAGTTGTACATGTCATCTTTTTTCAACCTAGTCTCATCTTGATAGCAATATGCCTTATAATTATCACAATTACAACGCGATACAATTTATATTGTACAATATAAATTGTGCATGATGCGTGACTAAAAAAGAAGAAAGTAGCTAACCGCCTACTTCGCAGTTAGAATAAGAGTCGTTTAATCTAAATGAGACTTGAGAACCTATATTATGGAGCATGTACAAATACTTGGGGCGATCAGCCGCACTAAAATGAAGCATACATATGAACTTATCGCGTTCGCTGATGGAGTTAAGCCTGCTGGGATAAGGGATATCATTAATGTGCCTCTTACACAAACCATTTGCCTTAATCGCAAGCTGCATATCAACGAGTATCCGCAAATTACGAGCTTTTTTGAAAGTTACCCTAGCTCACCCCCACTGGGACAACAAGCCATAGCGGTATTTATTGAACATGATAGTTTGAATATAAAAGGTATGCTCAATTTAACCCCTTTGGGGTGGGCAACCCTGAGTAAAGAAAACGGCATGCCCATTCATTTACCGAGTATAAACCTCAGCACCCGCAAAAAACTGTTTGCACAAAACTATACTCATTTGCGTAACCTTTTAAATGAGTACAAATGTTATATGAATGATCCTCAGGGCTTTACTTATCATGTAACAGATGAAGTAAAAGCACAATAGCTGTAATAAAGGGGGCAAAAGGTGACAACAAGTCACCTTTACTGGAACAAATTAATATAGATAGGCAGGCAATAAGTTAATAGTAATGGCGTCCGCTTGGCTGTAGTCATTATCTACAGTGCAATCAAAGTAAATATGATCAACTTGCGCTTCTTTATTCGATACCACGTCTCTAAATGCTTGCGACGTAACTTTCGCACCATATTGCTTTAGTACCACACCTGAGGACTCATTATCGGGTAGCCATGGTTTAACCCTTGTAATATTATACGCATAGCCATTGTCATAGCCACGATAGCTTGGGTCTATCTCATTGCTAATATCCAGTGTTTCTCTGTATACCTCTTGACCTTTTCTACGGGCAACAACATCACATGAAACAAGTGAGCTGATATCACCAACTCGGCCAGCAAACCAACCAGCACCGATGTAAATCTCTCCTGGAGAATCTGGGTAGGAGCTTTTTGAAATAGATACTGGCAATTTACAAATTACTTGTGTCGGGGTATTTGCAACATCTGGCGAAGCAATAGCAGGTTGCCCAATGCCATATTCACGTGCTGGTGTGTAATTATTATATGTCACAGTTGACCACAACCCACCATATTCACCAACTTCTGTCCCAGCGTAGACCGAACCTGTGATAGTACAGAACCCGCGAGGGGATGGTGTACTTGGGTGTTCAGGATAAAGAGAAGCATAGGCGGTAAAAGTGGTAAAAGCACACAGTATATATATGGCTAATCGATCATTTAACATAATATTACTCCCCTTAAAATTTATCTGCGTAAGTAGTTGCATAACTGCCTAGAAGCATAATATTGTCTTGAGCTGGGTTTTTAAATTGACAAATACTTCTCGCATAGCCATATGGTTGGTGTGGAAATTGACCACTATGTGTATATCTGATTGTCATGGTAGAAATTTTTTTACCATCAATCTCTTCATGCTCCCAGTGTGGGGTACTGCGTATCAAATGTACATTTGTATATTCGCTACGAATAAAACATCTATCAGACGCGATCTCACCTAAAAACCGGTCAGCAGAATAAGTGTTTGTGAACACTTCAAGTTTATTTGCCCTAAGACGTCCAATACATTGCACCTGGCCTAGATCGGATTTCAATTTGGTTGCACCAAACTCGTCGGTATAATCAATACGATCTGCAGCGCATATACCTACTCTGGTAAGTTGTGGGTTTTTAAATGAAGTGGGATCTCGAAAAGATTGCTCAGAAATTACCATAAAGTCATCTAGGTAAACCACATCACCCACGCTGGTACGTGAAATAGTCACTTTTTTAACGGGCTTTGATGAATGAACGCCCCAAAAAACTAAGTTATTATTTACATCGACAGCATCTGGCAAAGCATAGTGTGCTACACCGCCATCCTGATAATCAAACTGAATTTGTAAATTCGCACTCCCAACATCTAAGTCAACAGCTTGAAATGCAAACGATTTAATAGGGGCATCGAAAGTAAGCTCGATATCCTCCATGTAGATGGTCATTGAACCGGAAGGTGCATGCGATGTGGCTATAAATGATGCCTCACCCGTTAACGTTGCAGATACGCCATTGCTAAATGTTAATTTTTTTCCAGCAGCTGCTTGTCCGTTTATAAAACTCTCTAGACCATTAGAAACAGTGCTACTTGATGAATGGGCCTTAAACTCCTCTATTGCACTGGCTACCCTATCTTTTACTTTGGTAGTCCCCCAATCAAGGTCTCTTGCAAAAAAGGACGTGTCGGCCAGCACAGGAAATGCGCTCAGCAGAAACGTGATAATCGTTATTATCGCTTTCATTAAAAATTTCCTTAAGTCTAATTTAGTGTCTCATAGCTAAACCCAGTTACCTGCCAGTAAAGGGCAGTCGCAATATATCACATCAAAAATATTGTACAATAATAAAAGGTAGGGATATAAACCGAATGCACATCTAAATCAAACGCGTTAAATATTTTAGCTTAACCCGAACTCTGAGTAAAAAGTGAGTTAATCAACAACAATACCTAAGCTCAAAAGACGTAACATCACTCTAGCCAGAGGTTATTTCTTAATACATGGCAAATTTAACGCAGCAGTAAGGGGTAACAACTGCTAAAGGATCAATGATTACTCAAGTTCAGGCTAGCTAAATAGCTTTACACGGGTAAGATCTAGATCGGTATTAATAACTAAGCCGGCTTGATCAGCCGTTACCTTCGCGAAAGCGACTACTTCTGCCACTTTATTTTTAGGGCCTTGAATATTAAGTGTAACTGTAAACTTTTCAGGTGATATATTTCTCTCTAACTGCGTCATTTCGCGTAGTGCTTCATCATTAAACAGTCTATCTCTTATCATATCCGCCACATTATATGCACTTTTCCAGCGCTGACGGATAAGCGCTTTTGATAAGCGTTTAATGGATGTATTCAAGTCTGTAACCGAAATTGTTACGACAGAGTGCTGTATGTTCATTGAGGTGCTCCTTTCATTTACTATTGTACAATAGCAAATGAAAGGTAAGCAGAAAAGGACTAAGCAGCAAAAACCAACAATGGCTATTGTTGATTTAACGGGGAGCCAATCAACGTAGACAAATCACTTTCTTTCATCAAGCGCTCCCAAATTACCATATGACCCAAAATTGTTCTTAGTTTGTCTCTGACAGGTGCTAAAGAGAGTGTGCTGGGTACATCATCCGACTCAATCGGCGTATTGTCGGCCAAGTCAATAACGCGTAGTAGCTCTTGAAAAGCACTTAGCGCTGGAATAGATTGTTGGATCATCCTAATCGATAATGAGCGTCCACCTACGGTAGATATTTTGGTTTCCAGTGTCATGCGCGCCAAGTTTTGATAAATCGCCAGACGCTCTTTTTCTTGCTCCGCCTTGTCGTCGATCTCTTGCAAAAACTCAAGGTGCGTATCCAAATGGATACGTTTGAATTCAATAATTGCTTCAGATACCCAGCGGCTGCGTGATACTCCTTTTTGCTGCGCTGCCGCATCCATCAATTCAATCATTTTGTTAGGAAACCTAGCATTAATGCGATCGGAGCCGTCACTCACTGAGTCAAGTTTTGGCTTAGGCGTCACCAGCATAGCAAGTTTACTTGAGCTACGATCATTAACCATGCTTACGCTCCTCTTTCTGGCCTTGGAATAATTCAGACCAGTTAACCCCTTCAGTGCGCGCTTTACGGATCAAACCAGATAAATCCTCGCCCGACATATCTAGGTTGTCTAAATGCTGCATAGACTGACTGACGATATTTAATAAGCCTTGACGGTATGTATCTATATCTTCTTTTGAACCTTTAGATGCAGCCATTGATTCCAGTAGCTCGCCTGTTTGTTCCAGTGTAGGGTCTATCCGCGCGCAAACCGCAATCAGCATTTTTAGCTGTCTGTCTCGTAACGCGTTATCCGACTCAGGTGTTGGAAAGCCTAACTTCTTCAGCTTCTTAACTGTTTCTTTTTTATCGCCCTCTGACTGTTGTGCCACTTGTTGACGTGTAACATCTTCGCTCTTTTTAATGACATGCTTACCCGTAACTTGATTAACGAGTGCCATCACTTCATCCACAAGCGCTTGAGGCACCTCATCGATAGAAAAATCAATCTTTTCATCCGCAACCGAGAAGGCATAAACATGAACAGGGTCACAACTAATACCATGCTGCTGTGCATATGCTACAGCGTCATTCGCCACTTTTATTAAAGATTCACGACCCGGCTTATGCACGGAGCAGATCTCTAACAGCAGCTCGCTTTGCGGGTGTCGCACCAACTTTAAAAAACGTGCAACTTGTGGTTTTGACTCAGAAGTCAGCTTCATCGCGACTTTTGCTGTGTTTGTAGACATTGCATCGGCAACATCTTTACCCACTTTTTGACATAGCACCCTGTAATGTGTGTGATAATGCCTGAATGTATCTGCCAAAGATAAAGATACCGACGAACTATTCGCTTCGTATGAAGTTGCGAGAGTGGCCAGCTCAACGTCTAGATCTGAGGCATCTTGAGATAGGCCATCAGCAGCACGTTCATTTACAGCCAGACGTAGTCTTAGCGTCTCGCGTCCGTATAAATGGGCAGCACGCAGACGCCGCTCACCATCAATGATCACCACATGTGACGCAGCGCCAAATTCGTCGTAAGCTAAAAAGCCATCAATAGACTTACGCTGGCCTTTTGTTTTTAAGCTCACCGCAGTTTTAAATAAGTCCTGCACACCCGTCATTGCGTCGCTTAACTCTTTGCCGTGCAACTTACCTTTAGCTACTAACATTGCCAGCGGTGAAGCCCAAAACGATTCTACATACTCAGCCGCATCTAGCTCTTGCCAGTTATCAGGGCATGAAGGCAGCAATTCCATATAAGTATCAAAAGATAACTTTAATGTACCGTTTAAGCGATGATTGTCTGCTCTGGGTTTAATCAAACTCAACGGTATTTCTACATCGAAAGATTCACCACCGTTCTCTTCAAACATTTTTTTCACTTGAGACAACTGCTCAATGACCGGCACTTTATAGATTGTTTTTTCTACGGTTGCGCCTGATTGCCCTTGCTCGTTCGAGTTCACAGATTTATAAGATCGTTGCTGTTGCTGCAAATACATCGCGTTAACCGCACCCATTTCCTGTGAAAGTGCTTGCGCCGTTCTTTCGGCAGCTTTGTCTCGTGCTCCTTTGGTTTGAAGCAAGTGACCGAGTTTTGATTGTTTTTTACTTGTCATAGCGAATTACCTAAAAGCTTAATTATCATCCTCAGGAGGAAGAGGCTCACCAAAAATGCGTTGATGTAACTTATCAATTATTGAAAACAGCTTTTTTCTCGAAGGATCTGATTTTTTATTCCAAATAAGCGATGACATTGGCGGCTTTACAGCTCGTTTCTCTTCAGCGCTGAGCTTTTCAAAGCTTTCCGGGTCTATATAAGGGGGCACAGAAATATCACGACGTTCCTGAATTAACCGACTACGAGGAAATACCTCATTTTTTGGAAAGCAACCAAACGCAGGGTAATTGAAAATTGGCTCTAATAAAATTTCTTCTCGTTTACTCAACTTCCCTGAATTTAATGGATTAACAATTGTCGTCACTAGGCGCATGCGACCATCACTATTATTTGCCGCAAGGCAAGACATAGTGACGGTGTTGCATGAGCCAAGCGTATCTCTGGATGGGTTTACTGGCACAATCACATGATCCGATAGTTGATACAGCGCCTCGTTTAATTCCGCATCCAGTGGTGGGGTATCAAAAATGATCAGGTCGTAACAATTGAGGATGTCGCAATCAATCAACCAAGACTCCCACCGCTCATAAAGTGTTCTTGCCGGGTATTTTTCTGCATGAGTGTGGATATGACTGAGTGCCTCACTATCACCAGGTACAATATCTAGCATCCCCCCCAATTTATTCACAGTGCCTAAATGAGGAGAGTCATGCTGGATATATGTGCCGTACTGACACACATATTGCCTGTCTTCTTTCATGATCTCTGATGAGCTACTGCGAGCAGCAAAAGGCATTGGATTACCATCTTCATCATAATACTCAGGGTGAATTATGGGCTGATGAATGGCTCTGAGCGCAGAACCTGCAAATGCGTGCGCCGCATCAACTGTGGTCGACTCAATAACGCCATAAGCACCACTTAGATTGCACTGTTTATCAGTATCTATAAGAAGGACGCGTTTACCAGCCCAAAGCGCAATACCTTCCCCTAAGTAACTCACCAAGGTGGTCTTACCCACACCACCTTTGCGATTTGCAACAGAAACAATCTTAGCCCGACTATCGACCGGAATTTGGGCTAGCCTGAAGCTTCTTGCAGATAAACTCATAAAAACCTCCATGCGAATTTTACAGCCATTATTTTTTTCATTTTCGGTTCCTTAGCGGATTATTGAGTTGCGCGCACTTTACTTTTTGAGTCGAGAACGCCTGTACGACAATGACTTATAGCTTACGCCATATAAAAAGTGAGTGCAACAATTGATTATGCAATCACTTTTTATAAACACAAAAAACAGCAACCAATAAGTTTGTATTCACTCACAAACAAATGTAAGTACCAGCTAACAACAAAAGTGATATCAATATAAAGAGGAAGTACTTACTTACAGATAAGTATCAGTACATAATTCGAACAATCAAGCAGGCAACGATGCCGTGACAGTATTGCCTTAACATTATTTTCACTGTCACTTAAAGTAATTTCTTTGCTGCACTCAATGTGCCGTTCAAGGTACAATAGACAATATAAGAGACTGAAGTTGATAACAACTTAATAGTGAGTAGTGATTGAGACCCTGTTGTGGCGCCTTTTTAAAGTGCCATTCGTATAGTATTGCCCGTTATACCAAAACAGCTCAATTGAAGGTACTAACGGTGTTTGGTTAAGGAGTTAACATGTCAGATCACTTACGGCAGCATCAACACGTTTTTGAGTCAGCCTTTCGTTTACTTTTAGAGTTTGAAGGTGGCTTTGTCGACGACCCTGACGACAGTGGCGGTAAAACAAAATACGGGATTTCTCAAAATGCCTATCCTAATTTGGATATAGCGGCACTGACCAAAGCACAAGCGAAAGAGATATACCAAAGAGATTACTTTGAAGCCTGTAAAGCCCACTTAATGCCTGAAAAAATGGCGGTTTTAGTTTTTGATACCGCCGTAAACATGGGGGTGAGAAGTGCTATAAAACTATTACAACAAGCGATCAAGACCGATGTAGATGGCATTATTGGGCCTAACACACTTAGAGCGTTAAAACAGGCAAACAGAGTCCAAGGAGACAATTTATTCATTGAGTACCAAAGCTTAAGAGCCAAGCAATATGCCGAGATCATCGCACGTAGACCGAGCAATGGTAAATATGCAAAAGGCTGGTTTCGCCGTCAATTTAAACTACAACAATACCTGTCACAACAGGTAGGCTTTGCTGAGGAGGCTTTATGAATCAACAATATATCACCGCCAAACTCACACACTACGATACCCAAGATCCTACGGAGATATTTGAAGATTTAATAGCAACGCATTCTCCATTCGCATTCTATTTATTTAACTGGATAAACTTTCATAGTGATGCTTTTGAAAGCTGTGTAGAACTTTTACATGATATTCAATGTATTGATGGCCGAGTACTCCATCAGTGTATGCCGCATCGTAATGGCACTCACTTCGTTTGTATTGAAACAGATGAAATTATATATCCATCCCACATCAGCCTCATCCGGCTGAGTAAAAAGCAAATACTTATGCCATGTGAATGGACTCATCCTACACAGGCACTTTACCCAACCAAGCGCTGAGCGAAGCTCGGCAAAATTCAGTGAAAATGAGAGTGGAGCGACAGAATGATCACAGTAAACATTCCCCAGGAAAATGGACAGTATCAATCAGTATCGAACCAAATTGGTGACCACACGCTACATGTTGTCACCCCAACATTTGGGAAAAGCGAACTGCTTGTGTACGTCGACTTTAATAAAAAAAATTTGCAGGCAACAGGGCGCATCAAAATCGCTATGCAAGACCCAAACATAGCACAAGACACACCGTTCGATATGTGTCAGCTCGTCAATAACAGCATTGTGCCGATGGAGATAAATATTGTACAATCAGGTCAATATAGGTTTCCTATTCCGGTTGGTAGCAATGAAGTCAAGGTTAAACTATCAATCGAGCTTGCTGATGCTCATGAAGAAACTGATTCGTTCGCACTGTGGGTAGCAGCCAATAGTGATAATGCAGTATCTGTTTTAAAGTAAGGGCTTAAAATGTACAGCACTTCAGTTTCACAACAGTTTTACCAACCAGATCAAAGCAGTAGCGGAGGGTCAAGCACGGAAATTCAGCAGTCATACACAATTTCCGAGCCTGATGGACAACCCATTCACATTGCACTAAACGGACAAATCGACAGTACTAAACATGTTTTGGTAACATTGAATGGCTTGCTCTTGGATAAAGAAAGTCAATACAGTATCGCTACACAAGATAGCAAAAGCATCCTGTTGATTGACCCAGCTGTCACAATTTATGACGGTGATAAAATTCAATTGTCAGCCAAATTACTCAACTGATAACAGTGAGTATAACGCTGTCTCTGGAATCGCGTATGAGCTTGAGATGAGAAATACATTAACCCATTAAGGAGACTCATCCAATGAGTAAGTTACGCGCAAACTCACAAATTATGCCTGCAACAATTAGTCGTGAGCTAGTCGACCCAGGCTTTGAAGCAAACTTAGTAAAATTTGCTGATGATATTGCTTCACTTAGTACCGTAAAAGCGAGTATTTCCTACGTAGACTCTAAAGTGTCTGATCTCATTAATAGTGCACCTGAAGCGCTTGATACACTTAAAGAATTAGCTGATGCTCTGGGAAATGACGCCGACTTTGCAGCAACTGTAACGACAGCTTTAACCACACAAGATAACCGTATTAAGGCCATAGAAGATGATACATCGCGTATCATGGCTCAGGATATTGTTTCTGCGGAAGATCTATCCGCTCAAGTAGATGGTGCAGTAGTGTCTTTTGATATTGCAAAATCACCTCGGGTTGGATCTGCACAAGTATTTGTGAATGGTCTTGCTGTATTTGAAGACTCGGTTACGATTGACGAAGCCACCAAAAAGGCGACTTTTGTAACAGCGCCTCAAATCGGCGACAAAGTGCGCATTAGTTACATCGCTGAAAGATAAAATAACGAAACTCATTAAGAGGCCACTAATCAGGCCTCTTTTTCAGAGACAGCAAAGCTAGATTAAGCAGACCAACTTCAGATCTGTACACTGAAATTTTTATTGTACATTAAAATCAGGCTACTTTTGAGTACCGAGCAGCAAGCTTACTTTAGCAAAGATCAGATTCAGATCGGTTATAAGCACCTGGTTTTTGTATGAAAGTGTTCAAAATAGCTAAAACAGCTCAATTTGGATCGCTTTGTAAGTTCCATATCTATAAATTAAGCAACTAATTTATGATCTAAAATCAGATGAAAGAATATTTAAAACCAACCAAATCAATATTTTATTTATAAAAGTTGATAGTCAGACTTATTTTTTAAAAAGGATCCCACTTACTTATGTACTGTTCCAAACTTTTGAAAATTTGAGCCAGTTTATACCGTAATGACGCTTCACTATAACAGATGCTCATTTAACAGCGTAGTTGTACAATACTATATACGTTGAGACAGATGTGTAGATATCTTTTTTAATTCTCTACGGAAAAAATAAGCCTCATCCAGATCTTGCCTCGCTTCTAATTCTAATAGTAAACGCTCCATCATGAGTAATGACTGCTGAATAGATAAACGGCTTATGTCAAGGCAATCTTGTGCAGAGTCTCTTTGTTGACGCGACAGATCAAGCGAAACTCTTAACTCTTCTATGGTATCTTCAGCGATAATTAATTCATTTCTAAAGTCGGCAAGCTGAATACGCTGCTCTTCCCGGGAGTGCTGCGCCCCCAACTCATAGAAGAATGACAACAGAGAAGTAAGGTATTCAGGAGCCACTGTATTTCCTTTAAAACACGGCTGCCCATTGTGTTCTTGCAACTCGTTAGGGCTTCTTTTACTCGGAGCAATATCATTATACATACAATACAAGTCCTGTTTCATTTACTCGGCTTACGTTATCGTAAACCAATTATTTCGTGCGTTTTAAATCCGTTATCTTACGCCTTTTCAAACCCATCAGGGCTAAGAAAAAAACAAGACAATTTTTTATTTTATTAATTGAATCATGACATTACCTAAATCACTGTCCTAGAATAATAGTACGAGCCCAGAGCAAGGTGAAGCAGCTGTATTACTGCATAAGTCAAAACAACCTAGCAATACTTGTCAAAACACACACATGTCAAATACTTAATTTTCGGCGCATTTCTATAAAACACCGCATGGTGTTATTAGGATAGAGTTTATTTGCTTGGGCCGCAACTGTTTTTAGCAAAGCCAATAAATCCGCTGACGCTCACCCTTTGAGCAGCATGCTTACTTATAACGGGGAGGAATATTGAGTAGTGCCAGGGACCCCAGCACTAAAGCAGCCACCAATTAGACGGCTTTATTCTCTTCTTTCACAATACCAAGTGCTTTTCCTAGCAGCTCTTTGTATAGCTGGCCGCCTTGCAAAATCCCTGCAAGAAGAATGCGTTGAGACTCCAATTCTGCAGCCTTCTTTTGCTGCTCTTTTGTCAGCTTACGCTTATCTTCAGGAAGTTCATTTTCCGCTTCACGCAATGCCGAGCTTCTTTCGTCAACATGTTTATTTAAGTGTTGTTGTACAACACCTATCGCTTGTTCAACTTGTCCTTTTGTTGCCATTTGAAACGCTCGTTGTGTCAGGCTAGCGAAGTCATCTGCTACAATAGCATATCCGTTATTACATTGCGTACATACCGCCGCAAGCTTGCCTGCTATCTCACCAACAATGCTAGGATTGCTACAATACGGACAGCGGGGTAAATTCATACTCATTCTTTGATTTCTCCATTAATACAATAAAATCAAACTATTACACATACTTGATATGCAACCAGCCACTTCATAATGTGAGCCAGAAAGAAATAGCAATATGTAGAGTTTATATTTGTCTCATTCGCATGATGACTTAAATGTCTTCACATTTCAATTGTACAATAATATAGTAGCGCTATTATCACCTTTGAAAAACTTGAGTTCGCATTCTTTGAGCTTGTAGTGCATTGAGGTTTCAGTACTAGCGTTCTCAGATAAATTGGCTAAAAATAATGAATTTGAGCAAAAAAAAACACCTTCCGTGTTTGGAAGTAAAAATGAACGAACAGTTCGAACCTCTGATGAAACATGGTTCAATCTATGCTAAAGTGATGGCCGATTCGATCCAAGCTACCTTGCTACAAGTAGCAAAGCAAGAGCTTGCTACAGCCGAGGCAGAGCAAGTAATAGGTGAGCTCACAGCACCATCGCTGTGTCGAGATCTTGTTGAAAAAGAGCACAGACTTGCTATATCTGAAGAGCTTACAGCGTTACGAGAGATTGCCATGCTGTTATTGATCTATATTGAAGAGCAAGCGATATAAAATTTCCCATAATACGCATTTATTTTGCGTGTAAATTAATGAGACATGTGACATGACTAATAAAGACAATACAACTGCCGTTGAGCAGTCATTCGAACTACAAAAAATTTACCATAAAAAATCAACTTTCGATGCACCCAATGCACCGGCTGTATTTTTAGATGAGTGGAAACCCTCTATTAGCGTTGATTTAAATACTGAAGCAAATAGGATAAGCGATACCACTTATGAGGTTGTACTCACTGTGAAGTGCAAAGCTAAAGCCACGAATAGTGATACACAATTATTTAATACCACTGTAGAGCAGGCAGGGATCTTTGAAATTGAGGGCTATGAGGAAACAGAGATCATGGCATTAGTAGGGTCATACTGCCCAGCTCAGCTCTATCCGTTTGCACGAAATCACATTTCCTCTCAAGTGTTACATGGTGGCTTTCCCCAGCTACTTCTGGCGCCTGTCGACTTTGATGCACTACTTGATGATGCAATAAAAAGCGCAGATCAAGAGAGTCAAGGGAGTGAAACAAACGACACTGACGATGAGGTCGAGGTCATCTAGCTAGTAAAAAGCCGACGCTCAGTCGGCTTTTCTAATTCAAATTAGCTTAGTTAAGCTTTCTACTTTCAAGCGAGAAAACCTTGCCGATAACAGCGCCCTGCTACCGCCAAGATAAATTCCGCCATATAGTCAGGCAAAAAGCCTGTCAACATAGACTATTTTACATTCGGTAGAAGCTCTTTGAGTCGTTGACTCACTTTGAACTGTACAGTGTTGCACGCATCAATAGGAACAGGCTCTTTTGTTGAGGGGTTTCTCCCTAAACGCGCATTGCGTTGAACTACCTTTAGTGTTCCAAATCCTTGCACTCGCACATCTTGCCCTGCTTGCAGAGCGTCACAAAACGCATCAATCACCGCATTCACACAACCACGAGCGTCCGTTTTACTAATTTTCATTGCGTCAGCCACATGATCAGCCAACTCTGTCTTTGAAATTGCCATCTTAAATACCCCTAAATATCTACATGTCTCAGTTAACAACCAAATCATGAAGAGGTAGTAGATATTATATTGTCACATTTGCATTATAATTTGATAGATATTGTACAATTTAATTCTATCGATTCGATAACAGATTAACGTCACTAAATTGGTAGAGGGCAGTTATATGATTTTCTCTATTGTACCACGGTGCGCTTAAACACTCGCAGCGCAAAAACGAAAACCTACTTTATAACCGACTAAGTAACATCTAGCTTTCTAAATTAGAAGTTCGACGTTGACGTCGCTGACTGCAAGCACTATCACAAGATGAAAAAGCGTGCTCTTCACCTACAAACTCTCTTGAAGCCAAGCAGTTAGCAACCGCACTGGGTAGTTCTTTGTTTGATATTAGCCCCAGAGCTCGGGCTTTTGCCATTTCAACTGCAATTACAATTTCTTCTGCGCTCATATCAGCATTATATAATCTCAACTGTCCTTGCTCATCATAACCAATGACAAGTCCTTTTATCAATGAAGCGGGATCTCCCTGCGCCAAGCTAGCGCATATTTTTTGGATCTGCGTATCCATAAGTACCATCCTAGATTCTAAATTTTTGAGCTATATGCCTGTAGTTATTTAAATAAAAAGCCACTCCTTAAGCAGGAGTAGCTTTTCGGTTGGGTCTACTTAAAGCACTTATATCACCTTTAAAATATACGCTTTAAAATCATCATATTGCAGAGTCACATGCTGTAAGAGCATTTACTATTCTCTCTCACATTGCAAATGTGCTATGTAACAATTAGCGTAAATCTTATGGTGTCTTTATATGTCTCATTTAATGTACATCGGAAACGAATATACTCCGCATGTTACAAGAAATCTAATTAGTGTGCAGGAGTATCCAAGCTTTAATCCCCCTTGTCAATAATCAATTGTAACAAGAATAGAAACATTGCAACATAGTACAGGCACCTTAAAGCAACAAGCAAGTTGTACAATTATCAACCACCTACGATTAGTCAACTGAATTTATCAAAGAGTGATCTAATACAGTTGGCTGAAATACCACTTTTAATGACTAAATGAACAACGGCGACAACACTGCTTATAATGAAAATTGTTGTACAACAAATTCTTTATTTTCAATACTTACGAACATATTCAGCATAATTTCATGTTGGGCAATTGCTGCAACCAAGCAAACGAGAAAGCGCACCAAAACAGGACTTCGGAGGCCAAAATTTACTATTTTGATTTGACAGTCAGCGTCGTAACGTATAGATTTGTCTAGGATATAGCGTAATGGGTTGCATTGCAGTGATTTACATCGAATGCAAATGCAATAAATAGTGTATCAGGAAGACTCGCTAGTGAATTAGGTACAAATCACAGCTAGTTGCTAATTAAATGAGCATTGGTATTAATATTTTAGAGCTATATCAAAAAGTTATGATAAAACTTTTAAATTAAAGTTTAGTTTTTGTCAGTCTTAATCTTTCTAGGCTGTTATCAAATCGGGGCTAACAGTGAGGCTAATTTATGAAATTTAAGAGAGTTGTGCACGAGAAAAGTAATATCGATGGCTCTTCGGCTAGCGCCAAAGCTATCGCCCAAGCTCCTACCATCAAACTTGCAAATGTAAGCGGAAATAATGCCAAGTTAAGACAGGCTAAAGTTGGCTCGGCTATTGACCAAGTTGGGGCTTTAACTGCTGCTCGTGACCTGTTAGACGCTCGCATTGAAGAGGCACAGTCTTCACTTATGGATTTACTCAAAACCTCTACACAGCCTTCCATTGAGGGTAAAAAGTTTGTCGCAAGCAAAACACCAGTCTCCTGTAAGCAATTACTTCCTAAAGCAAAAGTAATGACTTCAATGATAGCGCTGTTACAAAAAGCAAATGAACAAAACAAAAACGATGGCGGACTTTTTGAAATGATTTTAAGTCTAGATCCTGACATCATTAATGCACACTTTCTGCCATTACTCGAAGCTATTTTTGAAAAATCGGCACTAACTGAAGAAGCTGAAAAGCTCTATTTTGTCTCTGAAAAGGATGAAGTCGTAATCAGTCTTCGTGAAGCTGTTTAATGTAACCTTTTTTAAGGGCAAGAAACGATATCAACCTCTTGCCCACCTTCTTACTCTTCTCAAGTCACCAAAATCCAGTT
This sequence comes from Pseudoalteromonas sp. McH1-7, assembly GCF_013366255.1. NCBI lineage: Bacteria > Pseudomonadati > Pseudomonadota > Gammaproteobacteria > Alteromonadales > Pseudoalteromonadaceae > Pseudoalteromonas > Pseudoalteromonas sp. McH1-7. The sequence goes on from NZ_JABWPQ010000019.1 coordinate 77,378, forward strand.
CCCATATTGTACAATATGCTTGTATTATTCATATACTAGATTGCTTATTAAAATATAGGTATATTCGCGAAGTGGTTTTATTTATTTAGTCTGAACTCGGGGTAACAAGTGGGTTACTCAACGAAAATACCTAAGCTCAATAGGCATAATATCACGCAAGCCATAAGTTATGTCTTAATACGAAGCAAATTTGTGCATCAATAGATAGCCTAATGCAAACAAATTTAGCGCAGTAGTAAAGGGTAACCGCTGTGAGAAGACAACTTATTGAGCCTAGCTTAGGTTATCTAGCCAGATATAGTTTTGGCGATAACACGGCTTGCGCGTCCTGCTCTCGCTAAGGCCTCTGCCTCCTGTAGGAAAGGTTAACTTATGCAGCAATAGCAGGTTCTTGGAAGTAACGCCTTCAGATTGGGCAAGTATTAAAAGATAATGAGTATTAAATTCAGCCACAAATATGCAAAAATTAATGACTGAATTGGAGGCTTGTAATGAGTAACATACAATATGCAACGAATGAAAATGTCCATACGCTAATCAATCAAGGTTACACATTGGTTGCCTACTATGCGCCTTGGTGTGGCCCTTGTAAACAGTTGGGACTCGCACTAGAGGCGCTGCCCGACACATTGACGCAACATCTTACTATTGTGAAAGTGAATATTGACGAATGTGGCGATGCGTTAAAGAATGCGAGCGTTGATGTGATACCAACTCTGCACTTTATGCTCAATGGCAATGTTATCGAGAAAAACATTGGTGCAGTGATCAAACCAAAACTGATGCAGCGGATCGCAAAAGAGATCCATCGCTGAGCAAGTCCAGTTGATGTGTCACTTTCAAACTGCATTATCTGTGCAGGCTTCTACGTTACTAACCGTAGCCTCCTTGCAAGCACATTACTCTACGCCATATTGGCTTCGTATGATCTTTCTCGCCGAAGCCAGTGCGGTCTCTAACTTTTTATGACCCAAAATCCGTGTAACCTCAGATCGTCGCTCTACATCAATAAAATCGTCTAAGCTTACAATTCCCGCTTTCACAAGCTTGCGGATATTCATCACCCCCACTTCCTCAACACAAAGCAGCTTCGCGGAATCAGCCGTTGTGCCATATCTAAATCGGGTTTCTAACATATGCCAATATCCATCAGGACGCGAGATAGCACAGGCTTTAGCGATTTGTCTTAAGGCTTGAAAGACACGTGAAAGGTCATATTTAAAACTGTTTATCTTTTGGTATTGCACCGTTTTGCCACTGAGGTATGTCGCCATATCCGCTGGCAATGCCATTTCCGACGCAAATGGTACCACCCGTTGCAAACGCTTCATATACTCATCGACTAGCTTCGCCTGACTACGTTGAATGTAGTCTGTGTTATAAGAAGGAGCCCCAGCGATAGCCCAGGCCAACGCATCATCGTTATCCCAAATCTGAGCATGGTCTACAAATCGTAACGCCGTATGCCAATGAAAAACATCCTCTGGCTTGTAGTACCAACGCGATGAAACTTTGCCAATCTCAGTTATTTCGTACTGTTCGTCATGTCCTTTGAGCATCTGTGTACGCAGTAAATCTCCCAAGACGCTCTCAACCACTTTTTGCTCAACCAAGCCTTGCAGTTTCGCTAAAGAACGGTCAAACCAGTTAACCAAATCTAGTTGATTATGAATCGTACCCGCATCTACTTCAGCGAGAATATGAAAGCCGAGGGTAGCTTCATTGACCAGTTGACTATGGACAGGCTTAGCTTGCTGTATACGATGTTCCCAAACTTTTGGCTGCGCACAAATAAGATAACAGTGCCCATGATAGCGTGCTAGATACTGGGGATCATTGTGTGCAATCCACGCCTTGGCTTCTTCGACGCTTTGAGCCAGGATAACCTTTTGGTGGTCTTTGACCTGTCGCATGTTCACTTTACGCTTTCTTCTCTGAAGGCGCGCTTCATTGTTCACGGCTTTGATATCTTGTTGATTACCTGCGTGGCGGATATCTATTACCGACCCCGCAGTGGACATATCTAACTCAGCAACACTATCTAATATTCTTAACGACAATCTATCCAAACTAGACTGGGCGTAACTATTTCCATCAGGAGCAACAACAAAGTAATCTGCTGGAAGGCTGCGCCCTGCACGGCCAGCCATTTGTAAAATATCTTCTATTTCCACTGGAGACAAACCTCGAGTTGTGCCCACAATTACAACATTTTGTGCTGGCACATTACACCCCCATGCAAGGGTTGAGGTGGATACTAAAACTCGTAGTTTTCCGTGCGGATCTTTAAATTCTTTTTCAATTTGTTGTCTGACATTTACTTTCAAATCGGCACTATGAAACTCAGCGTCAATACCCTGCGCCCTGACCTTTCTTAATAGCTCTGCGCCGGTTGCCTTATCATGGACAAAAAGAAGATATTTCTCATCTGACTTTTCGGCATCTGTCACTTTCTTGAGCGCTTCATTGATGCGACTGTCTCTACTTTGTTTGTAATTACCATTGTCTACATAGCGCGGAAAATGCCAAGTAAGGGGAGTTGGCCGCCAAGGAGAATTAATAATCTCACTTTGCAAACCATTTAATACACTTAGCCACTGTGCAAACTGCTCCACATTGGGCATCGTAGCAGACATAAATAGAACTTTCGCTTGATTAAACTGAGTAAAACGCATCAAACCAGCTTCTACAGCATGGCCACGTTCCGTGCCAATAATGTGAGACTCATCAACCACCAATAAGCCAACCCTGTCGATCCAAGCACTACGCTCACTGCCATACTTTCTAGTCCGAGAGTCCAGCATTTCAGAGGTGATACACAAGATATCCGCTTGATTTATTTCATCGTTTTTATCTGGTGATAAGGCGTAGTCTCCCGTCAATATCGCTATCTTGTATTGAGCACCGAATGTGTGTGACCAGTCATCGTATTTTTCTTGGGTTAATGAGCGAAGCGGAGACACATACACAACCACTTCTCCTTTGGCTAATGTATGCGCCATACATAACTCGGCACACACCGTTTTACCACTACTGGTTGCAGTGCCCAGTACCAAGTTCACGTTTTTCGTATGTATCTGATTTTTAAGCAGCGTCGATTGCACTCGGTTAAAGTGACTAAACGGGTAATTAAGTAAAGTAAATTCAGACGTTTTGATAAGGTCATGATCTTCAACGAGGGACAACCCTACCGTTGACTGCGACAACTCTTCGCCCGTAGTTAGACCCAATTTGCGCGTCATAGACGCACGAATTGCGCCTGCGGGATAACCTAAATCATCATTGCCATGAGACAATAAAAAGAGCTGCTGATCAGCATTAAGGTGCTCTAGTGGATAAATTCTACCATTGGTTTTTGACTTCCCTGAACACACTGCATAATTACTACATAACTTCATGGCTCGACCCTGAGAAAACTGCACCATTTTGTGGGCGTAGCATTTTGGGCAATAGTCTAATTCGCCAATATCTTTGTCTTGCTCGTCTGCAGCACTATCTAGACAACGAACGGCATGTTCAGAACGCCATGCAACCTGATACTCTCGATATGTGAGATTAGACACCGAGTCAAATATAACTAACTGAACCGCTTGCTCGACGAAATCAAAATGCGCATTAATACCTGTACATAACCAACGTTCACATCGGCCATCTACCGTTTTAATGACGACAAACCCGTCTGAATCTAATGCCAGTCCTACGTAACCCCAACGATTTCGGGCCCAGTCAAGCATATCATTTAACATAGTACCTCAGATCACTTACTCATTATGCAATGAGAAATAACGCTCCCACAGTAATGGCTATCGCACCGTTAAAGGCTGGATTATGCAATAATCACCTGTATTTATAAGATATTTAGAAAGTCTATTAAACTAAGTGGTTTTGGATCACGCTATCCGTATGTGCAATAAGCAAATGCTCGTTTTCTATAAAAACCATATAGTTAACTTCAGCTCCTGGTATAATTGATGCCAGCACATTCTCTAATATACCCTCAAACTTTTCAGTAGCAATGCCCTTGAATGTCGCCAATTTACTAAGCCTTTGTGCTAGAGAGTGTTGTTCAAGAAATGACGCTGCATCAAACAACCAGTTATCCTTGGAAAAGTAGCGAGCAGCTTTTGTTTCAACTTCCACAAACCTTGCTGTTTCTCCCCCATTTACAGGCAAAACGAGTACAGCCGACGTATTGGGCATAACGATATAATTTGCATTTTCTAAATTCATACTCGCTCCATTCAAAAAGCCTGCCGCGCACCATTACACGAATTGTATAATCGTATGCTAAGCGTGTTAGAATGTCACGCATTAGGGAATACAAAGCTATCACATTGGCTGTTATTCAAACATTTTTGACAAAATATCATCACTTATCGATACCTCCTTTTTTAAAAGTTGCCTAAAATGACTTTTATTGTACAATGAACTGAAAGTTACTGTTGTGCAGTCATTTTGGCTTGCTTCAACCTTCACTTTAAAAAAACCATCATGCTTACATAAAGGTGACAACATGACGCAATCAGCAGCTGAGTTTAACGGGATATTAGCGATAGCTCACGACCTCTTACCCGCAATGCACAGCGGACTTTCACAACTTAAGCCCAACGATACAGCCTTACTTGTTGCCGCTAAGCTTCATTATGCGTTTTGGTTTGCCACCTCAGAAGAGCAAATCATCGAGCTAACAAAACAAGCACAGGGGTCTGATAAAAAACGCAAAGACCTTGATAAACTCACAACTTGGGCAGAATCCGCCTCCAGCGTTTTCGATACCGAGGTGCAATGGGAAAAAATGCCCCGCCAATATCACAAAAAGTTTGAGAAATTCCCAAGCAAAGCACAAGCGACAATTGACAACCCGCTGCCTTCATTGTCAGAGACATTGATTGCTCTAGATGATTTACCAATACCGGAGCTATTAAAAACATTAGCGCAGCAGGCATCCCCCTTTCTAATGCCAGATACCGACGCTTTTCTTTCCTCTATGTTTGGCCAGCAAAGCCGCGAAAAACCTATCGATATTGTTGACGAATCAATACCAACAGAAACCGATCCACTCAGTAACAACAGTGATCTAACACCCGATGCGATTTCGGATATTCAAAATGCCTACATAGTTAAAAGCTATGTTGACGTGCCAATGACAGATGCCGCCGAGCAACATGCGCTAATACAAACTACAGTGGAAGAAAAAACAGCGGTCAGCGAAGCGTCTAATGACACGGAGTTCACAGCGTACACACCTACCACAACTAAGAAAAAGATCCGTAAAATAGCACGCGCTGAAAAAGGTCACGGTGCAATGATCCGGATAGTACGCCATATGCTGGTTTTAAACGAGCAAGCATCAAAAGCTCAAATCATGGCTGTGTTAGATTTGCTGGGTATAAAATATGCGGCTTCAGCATTACCAGCTAAAATATCAGATGCTCGTAAAATGCTCTTGTATATGGGTGATATGGGTCTTGTAGACGAGGAACTGGCAAATTCATATGACTCAATGGTTAAAATATCTCAATACGATGAAAACCTCAGTATAGAAGATGCCAAGCGTATTGATGCACTATTAAGTGAATTGGAATTTAAACCCGTTAAGCGCAGAACTTAGATTAAATTTATCATTAATATATACAGAGTAATTTTTACATATTTAGCAATAAAACCATTGATAATAAACATAAAATACTGTTAACATCAGGGTACAGACCATGATGGTTTATCTAAAGTAATGCGGTTATTTTGGATAATAGGTATGTAGATTTTTTGCCGCAAATTGCATTATATTTGAGCAACCCGCCTTATCAACTATGTGCGGGTTTGTTTTTAGTTAGCGCCATTATTTTCTTATCTCATTCACCAACTTTTAAATTCGCTTAAATAAAGCAAATGCGTAAAAACAAAAAAGGCCGCAACACATGCGACCTTATGAAGTATGTGTATCGCGAGCTTATACTAAGCGGATCTTGGTAATAAAACTTGGTACAAGCACATCAATTGCAGACCATACTGCAGCCGCTCTTTGGTTAACCAGCGGGTTAACACCATGCGGAAGTGCCGATGTAACAACAAGTGGCATATAAGGCGCGCTAACCAATGCACTTTCAAAATTTGACTTACCTTTATAAACACAGACTGCCGTATCAGCATCCATCACCTGTTGATTAGGCACACGTACAATTAAGATACCATCTAAAATACCGAAAATGTGTGGACCTACAGCAGCGCCGTCAGAAAGCTTAGTAAAGCCAGGTAAAGTTGCTGCCAATGCACAGACATTACGTCCCGCAACCATTGCCGAAATAGTGCCTCTGCCTGCATTATTTAAAATAGTCGCTTCAGCTTGCGCAATAGCATCTTTAAACCCTTGTTTGTGATCATTATAACTAATACCACTGGGTGCATTTTTCTTAAATGTCACCTCCCCCTGCGCTTTAGCTAATAACATGCGCGTAGCCGTATTCATTTGCTCTGAGTTAATGGCAGCGACGAGGTCTTGTGCAATTTCATCTTCGGCTACCATGCCAAAACGGCGGCGTAAAGCATAGGACTGCTGTAAACCAATCGTGTCTTTTAACGCCCATAAACGTGCTTGAACCGTTTTAGATGCAAACTTCATCCCTACTTTTGGAATGTCATCTGCCGCGTCATAATCACCACTATATGCAGCGGTAATGGTATGCTCCGCCTCTGGCGCATGCTTTGTCGATAAAGTAACCGTACCATTGACGTAATCAATGGTGCCTTGAATATCGAAACCAATTAACTGACCTAACCCATTGTCTTGCGCAACTAAATTCAACTCTGCGATTTCAACACGTACAGAACCTACTTGCACAGGCGCATTTTTTAGCGAGAAGCTGTAGTCGCTCTCACCTGCTTGGGTTTGACCAAGTGCTTCACCCATCACATTTGACGTTGCAGACACACCTGATAATAAATCACCTGAGTTAAGCTGTGAGTCGCCGGATACAATATTCTTGAAGTAAATGGTGCCTTGTTCTTCATCAATTGGTTGAATTGACGCAATAGCAGATAAAGGTGAAGTACCGTAGGCGACAGTAAGCACATCCAGTGCAACATCTGGGATCTTACCCAACTGAGATAATGTGCCATCTTCTTCACAAAGCCGCTTATACACTTGGAAGTTTTCAAGTTGCTTACCCAACGCATAGACATCCGTTGTATTAATTGCACGCACTTTACTCAATAAAGAGTTTCTTTCTAATGCTTCGACAAAAGGCTTGTATTTCGTGAAGTAGTGATCTGCTTTGCGCTCAATTGCTTGGCCCGTTACGGTTTCTTGTAACATGGTAATGTCCTCAAAATTCATAAAAAACTATCAACAGCACTCGTTGGATATAACGAGCATTCATATTAGGAGTAAGCTGTATTACTGTGTCGACTCAAACAACGAGCTTAATCGACTTGTGCCTGTATTATCTTGGCTATCTGACAGCACTACGCTGTCTTCATAATTGACGGAAAAGTTTGCATATAACTGCTCAGACAAAGAGCCTACTCGTGTTCGTGCAGTCGAGTATTGCCCACCTATTTTGCTTAACGCTGCTTGAACTTCACATACGCTACCTAGCTTTTTATAGTCTTCTAACTGCGCCATCATACTCGAGTTGAGCTGGCGAACTTCCGCCAGTGTTTGTTCCAGTAACTCAATATGCTCAGCCTGTGTTTTTGCCTGCTCATTTAGCGAATCATTTTTGCTACGCAGTGTCGCATGTTCGGCATAAGCTTTTGCCAGACTCTCTTCAACGTGGCTTTTCTGTTTCGCTAGAGCCGCAATAGTAGATGCACTCTCACTCATTACAGTATCCTTAACGGGGTTAGTCTTTAACGGGGTCTCATTCTTTTCATCCACACTCGTTTGAATGCTGGTATTGGCCAGCTCAAGAATGGACTGATGTAATTTTGTGGCCTCATCATCGAGCGATTCGACCAACGAGGGAATAGCTTGAGCAACACCTGGCTCTTGCACGAAATCAAAGGTTTCAAGTACAAAGCTGGTTTCATCTATCACCGGGGCATTGTCTCGTTTGTATGGCGTATAGCCTCCATAACCCCGACTAGATACAGGAAATTGCACACCGCCTCGAAGATAGGCGTTCAGTACTCGACCAGCTGGGGTATTTAACACTAAGATTTCACCCATTCCTATGCTGTTTTTCTCATCAATCCATAATTTAGAGATCCGATGCGATGCCCTTCCTTCCAATAGAGCCTGATCATCAAGTGCCTGCGTATGGCCGATTGTGCCCAACATAGTTCCTGATGATATTTTAGCTTGGCTGCGCTCGATAGCAGTACGCCATAATTCACGCGTATAAAAACGGCCATTGCGAGATGTACCATCGACTAGAAAAAATGGCCCTACAACACGCGCCAATATGCCTACTCCATCTACCTGTGATGTTTCTTGCAAACCTTGTGTATGTTCAGACGCTTCACTGATCTGGTAGATCACATTAGACGTATCGAACGCGTCGATAAATAGTGTACGCTCTGTCATGCGCTGCCTCATTTAAACTCTAATTTTTCACGCAGTCGTTGTACAATGTCTTGCTTAGAATCATTGTTGTACAAATGGTGCTGTGAATCTTGCAACCACTGCACAGCATCCACTGTACAGTTGGCTTTGTTGAACGCTTTTCCTAGCTCAACCGGATGGACTAAAGCTAGCAAAATACATAGTTCGTCTTCTTGCAAGGGTAAGTTAGCTTCACCCTTTGTTGATAAGCTGTCTATTTGCAACCATTTCTGCTCAATATTGAGCAGCATTGGGATGGCGATATCCGTCACCTGCTGCCACTCTATGTGGTGACTTAACGTCTGGTACTCCTCATTCCCAGTGTATAGCAAGCTGCGTAGGGACGACACTGCATTTAACAAACGCTCCCGAACAATTAGCAGGCTTTTTTCATCCTGCCCGCAGATCCGAACAGCTAAATGTCGTCCCAAAATTTTGTGCATTCGTTTTCCAGCCGTACGACCATGAAATCGGCTAGCAACACGCATCAGCATCGCATTATTTACAACTGAGCCATGCGCTATGCACTCACTTCTAGCAAAGTCACTGGCGCCATAAACTAAGCGATTTCTTCGCTCAATAAAAGCATCCAAAACATCTTCGGGGATCTGTTCTGGCGCCCTCCCATCCTCATCAATCAAGTCAAGCTGACCCACTTCGCACAATAACAGTACCCGCTCAGCAGGCTTTGCAAACCTCATCACTTCTCATTACTCATTTTCACTCTAGCGTCGCGTTTCACTGATGTTTCACTTTGTATTGGCTCAGCATTATTTGCTGTTTTGCTTTGTGATAATTGCTGAACAGCGGTGTCTACTAACTGCCTTAGCGAAGCTTCATCCATATGCAATGCTTCTAATGGCTTGCGTTTAGGCTGGAGATTTTTTTTTGCTTCTACGGGTTGCTTCTTGGCCCCTGAAGCCGCTTTTTTTACGGGTTTATCGAGCACAACACTATGGGGCTCATCGGTTTCTCTAGTAACCAAAAACGGGTCTAGCACACCAACCATATTTAATTGACGCCTGATCCACTCGAATACGGCTTTGAAATCAACTTTATCTTGAAAATGTGCCGAATCATCCAGATCCTGCATAAACGCCAGTAAATTTGATACAGAGAACAATACCTGTTCTGTTGACTCGAGCTGATCAAGCGCCTCTAAGCCCACTCCCTGACGGCTGAAATGAACTTGGATCTCTTGTACAGAACACTGAATGCCTTTTTTCGCTAAGTGCGTCATTGCAAGTTGTTTTAAACCATTTGCCAAGGCACCTTGAATTGATTTTACCTTTCGTAAGTAACGCGTATGACGTTTTTCAAACTCTCCTTGAGATTGTAAGGTTTCACCACCAAAGAGTAATTCAATCGGCACTCCTATCGACGCGCATACTGCTGCTCTAATATCACGGATACACGCGAGTAAATCATCAATATTTACGGTGTCCGGTACATCCATTCCCTGCAGCGTCCCCCTATCACCAAACACAGGTAACACTTTTGCTTTCCCTGCGGTGGCCATAATATCTCCCACCGTTGTCAGTGACTGCGCCTCACCGTTAAACGTGGTTTTCTGATTCAATAAACTTTCATAACGTCTGGCGATGTTAAAGGCTTCTTTAGGCTCCGTGGCGCTTGGGATCGACACCCCAACCAAAGACCGAGTACTTAATTGATGCAACTTACTTGCCGGCACCAGCGCTTCAAGTAGTTGAAGCTCCTTTAGTTTTGACTGTACACCAAAAAGCAGCGGTTTACCCACTCGCACATAGTTAGGTAGCATTTTGGTGGCAAGGTGCTGCTTATCTCGCACCGATACTCCCAATTCATCGCCCAGGTCGACACGAAGTTTATTTCGCCCAAGAGCAAAATGCAGGTGAGAATTTGCGGGTGTGATACGGATACGCTCTTGTTCTCGAACTAAGAATTTGGCTGGCATTCCATGACGATATAATGCCACTACATCATTTTGTGTAACATCATCGATCACTTCGCTCACGCCATTGGCATCAGCAATAAGACGTAGTGTGTAGTCGCCATACTTTAGCAGATCTGGAGTCACATCTTCACAAAGTTGATCAAGATTAATCTCTTTTTGTAACGCGCTCAAAGCAGCTTCAACATCCTTGTTGCTACTATGGAGATTTACGATACAACCATGCTCGGGGTCGGCCACCAATACTTCATCACATATCAGTGAGTGCATTGCATCAACGAGGTAATAAGTGGATAGCTCTTCAACTGTACGGCTGTAGTCACGCTTGGTGCTCGCAGCTTTAGTAAAGGTACTCACCATTGCCAATGCTGCTGCGCCATCGGTATTACTTGCAGCAATTCGTTGTTCTATTTCTTCTTTTACAGCAGCCTGAAAGCCAAATAATGACTGTTTAGCAAAATTTGCTTCACGGTGATGAGTCGAAGACTCAGTTAATTTATCAAACTCAACAGCCTGCTTTGTGTCATACAGATTAGTATTCACTAAGGGTACCGCCCTAAATTCACGTCTCATTAGTTCATATAATTGTACAAGGTAAGTTACAACTACAATTGTACAATGAAATGGTTGGTTCTAGTTTATCAAGACTGATGCTGTACAACAAGTTGCAAGAGAGCTTCCAATCTAGTTTTATTTTAGTGCTGAACGCAAAGCACTATAAGGCAGGCAGTTACAATACATGAAATAAAACAATGCACATAGGTTAGCTGTACAACCTTATATTCTCTCTCGGTATCAGTCTAAATTTACGCAAGCAACGTGTCACCGTATGTATATGCGAGCCATACATTCAAAGCGGCTTTTCTATTAATATGGATACGACGTACAGCGAAATCCCAACTATTGTACAATGGTAAAATCCTCCTTATCTGTCGACAAAATACCTGCGCCGCAGTGTGTTATGCTTGATTAGTGATTGTAGCCCAAGCTACACTTATCATTATTGTATAAAAGTATAAGTTGCTCTCATGGCGTTAAAAGAATATCAATCGTTCAAAAGCAAACTCAGCTCACGGGGTGACCGAAGAGCATTGAATCTGCTATCGACTTTGAACCTATTACGCCATGATATGCTCATTGATGAGCAAACAATTATCAAAGCCTGCCTCTGTGCAAAGACTTTAGCATCACTTAAAGCGAGGTTGTCCGCGCATTTACAAGCCCATGCCTTTACTAAAAATTCAATCACAACTTATCGCAGCCGCCTCACTCAACTGGCAACCACATACAAACAACACATTAATCCACACGTATTAGATGAACAAGCCAATACGGGGCAACGTTTAATGCACTATGCCGCTAAATATTGGCCTAAAAAAAACAAAGGACAACTACATACGTTAATCAATGAGTACAGTGGTATTCCAATTGGGACAATAAAACGCTGGACGAGTCACGACGCGCAGCCAAGGGCACAGCATGTTGTAGCTCTGGCAAAATTAGAAACGCTCTTTGGATTGGATATGGGCACGCTCACACAGTGCGCTCGCATCAATAAGCAGCGCTCGCTAAGCAAGCACATTAAACCAAAGGTACCGTTACCAAAACAACAACCCGAAATCGACCCCTTACCAGCACACTTGCAGTTACAAATTAACGCCCTGCTAGATTTCAAAAATAAGTTAGTCGCGCCGCCGCTTTCACAAGCTAGCTTTGCGATGAGAAAGCGCGAAGCGCTTCCCCTACAAGGCGCAGGGCGGTGGACAACAACCCCTGATGGCATCAACAGCAGCGCTGAAAACTTTTGCGCTCAAGTCTTACGTTTCTTCCGGTGGGTTGTGACCTCACATGATATTGAAGTTCAGCAGCTTGATCTTAGCATGCTTACTTGTGTTGAACTCCTTGAGGGTTACACACACGCATGTTTTCGAAGTGAAGTGTATAACACGCTATTAGCTTTTCTTACGCCGCTATATGGCCTATGTGAGGCAAACTCAGGTTATTTAACTAGGTATCATGCTCCGAAGTGTACCTGGATACTCTACGATGGCCATAGCACGGAGCAATTTGATGGCCTCGACGACTGGCTGAGTCAATCCATATATTTACATCGACAAATTGGTACTTGGATCAGAGATACAAAACATAAAATCAATGAAAGGCGACATGATAAGCAAAGCAGTGGCAGTCGAAATATTCACTGGTTACTCGATAGGCCGGATGCAGACTTATCACAGAGTATGGCAGAATTACAGTTAATGATTGAAGCCATGGTAGAGTTTGCTGATAAAATAACAGAACCTGCACGACAGTTACTGCCTTTACAGGTGGCAGTGTGGTTATCACTTAGCATAAAAACTCCATTACGCATTTCAAACTGGTGCGCTATGCAATGGCTTGATGCACCTTTTGCAGCTCAAGCGAAAACACCCGTTTTGTATAAAGATGCAGGCACATATTATTTAAAAGTTCCCCGCAATTGGCTCAAAAATCGCCGTAGTCTTGAAGTCACTATGGTTGAGGCTAAAATAGAAGATCCATTTACAATCAAACTGCTAAATCGATTAGCAGCCATAAGGACGCAATTGGCCTGGCCAACCATGAGTGATGCGGTATTTATACAAACCAGAGACAGCAAAACGCGCGACCGCGGTGCGCCATACACACGTAAGGCACTTGCCAAAGTGATCCAACAGTGGACAGCTAAGACCGCCAAAGCACTTTGGCCAGAGCGGTTTATTGAAAATGGCATAAACCCCCACGCCTTGAGACATTTTATGGCCACCTTTGTTCTCGATAAAACCGGTGATTATGGCATGGCAGCAACCAAACTGATGGATAGCGTGGCAGTAGTGATTAAGGTCTATGGTAAAAACGACCATGAAACAAATACCATCAAACTGAAGCAGCTTGGTTTATAGTGAACATAACTTTTTGATAAATAAAAGTTTTTTACAGGGCGTTTTAGCGATAATTGCGTTGAATCGACTTCCAATAGCGAGCTACTGGTGCATAGTGCAATATTTTACCAACTCCGAGATCTACTGAAAAAAGACCTCTGGTTCCGGACGATTTAGCCCATCGACGCGACAAAAAGGCCACTATGAGAGATAAACAGATCATTGTCTTACCAGCTAAAAACAGCTTCACACAGGGCGAGACGATGTTTAAGATAGCGTGTATGTCACGTAAACGGTTTTGCACTTTAGGGCTTCTTACTCTATCTTTTCTTCGCAAACTTGCAACAGGCAAGGAAGTGGCCGCAGCCAAAGTTTCAAAGTTCGTGTGTAATGACTCAACCCAAAATTTAGGCTCTTCATATTGCCGATAGTTAACAGGGGAACTTAGTAAAATGTCCACAAAAGTCCTAATTAACGACACTAATTCCGCCACATATTTGGACGTAAAGTGGATAAAGTACACTTTTTGTTGACTGAGCTCCTAGCCTCTCAATCGCTGTTTAGTGGTACCCCACACTACGGAGCTGGTCTTATCGTTACTTAGCTATAGTCTGAAAAATATAAATCGCTACTACGGTCATTAAGCTGAGTAGCACATAGAAAATGGTGATAGTCCCCTTGCCAGTAACCGACTATTTTTTCAAAATAAGTAAAGTGTAGTGACGACTCAGGCTCTTTATCTTGAGAAGGGGTTTGTGGCGGACTAAACAAATCACTTACCAATTTCAGCTGTGTTAGCGAGTCATTGTGTTGATCCAGGGGTAAATTGAAGCTTATATTAGTAACATCACAGCATGTCGATTGATACATGCCAATGCTATCGCCATATTGATAAAATGACGTGCAAAAATTATCAGTATTCATCTTATTTAGTCTCTACTTTTTGACCGACTGGAATTATCATCTCTGGTGCTAAGGTCGTAGATCGACGCTTACGCTTAATCAGTATCGTAGGTTTGCCCACTGTTTTCTTAAGCCCCCCTTTTGACTTGCCAATATTCGGTTTTGATAGTCGCTTGGGCTTGTCATTGATAGCTGCGTGAACTTTGACTAGTGAGTCAGATAAATAGGGCCGCGGAGCAATACGCTCACATAGATCTCGCCCATTTTCAGCCAGCAATTCGTATGTCTGTGCGGCGCTATCTTCTTTCGCGACCCGAAACAAGTAGCTAGCATATTTGTTGCGGATCTTAGCACGGGTAAGATCGCTACGAGTAAGCTCTGCTCGCATAATCCCAAGCACTATTTCACGCTCTAACCATTGTGCATAGCGTTCACTTTGCAACGCGTTATGCTGCTTAGTCAATCCAACAAGTTGATTAAGAGTATAAATCATTTCTCGGCGCGTGATTTTCCCATCTCGCTTACCATGCAAGTCAACCCGAGCAGCGCCAACGCCCCACAAAACGCAACATGTTAAATATCTTTTTGAGCGCGCCACATATGCCAACGTGTCTCTGATCACCTGCGCTGAAAACTCCCCTTCAAGTTTACGCAATAATTGCGCATGTAAAGCCAATGACCAAGGCCGAGGATCTTTACCAAAGTGTTGGGGGTACACCTTAGATAAGTGTTTTTGTAATTGCTTTCGCGCATTTAGCATGACTGCTTTTTGACTGCTCAGTCTAGCAGTGATGTCGTCAGCTGGTATTTGCTTGGTTTGACTAGGTGGCAATCGGTTTTCCATCTTGCCTCCCTCAAACGTTTTTAGCAAAATTAAGCAGGCACGTATATACGCATTGCGCTATCAGTCCTTTATTTACGATGCGCTTGTCATTTAAAGCAAAAATACAATAGTGCATTGTTCTTATCTCATTATGTTCACAGCAAAATAGCCGCTGCGATATCTCAAGTCTCATGTTTGATTTAAGTTGTACAATATAGCAACTTGGGTACAAGGATACGGTTATTCGAGTGCACTGTAAAGCATTTGCTAAAGCCCAATCTATTTTTTACTGCTCGGTAGTCTAATATTGTACAACTAAACTCCCTACCTCTCTGTGTCATGTCTCAAAAGCATCATCGATGTTGGCCACCTAACACATTTAGACAAACAAATGGTCCGTATTGATCTGATAGCCAGAGGACTTCAACCTATCAACCAGGTGGTTTGCTCGGCTCTTAAAAGCACTTTCATTTAACCCTAGCCGTGATGCAAGCGCACCAACCGATACCCCTTGCACTAGCCCCATGATAACTTCCTGATCCGAAAGCTCCATATCCTCAATAACAGCTTTGTGCACTTTAGCCCCCCCCAGTACAACGATATCTTTATCGTTTCGTTGTATTGATGTTAGGTTAGGCTGCTCTTTTGTTTGATTATTTATTTGCAAGCTACCCGATTTGCCTTGGGCTTGTGCTAATGCGGCATCCATTTGCTGAATGCTAGGCGCTTGTTGCTTTGCCATCTGTCGGACCTGCGTCGGAATATCTGGCGCTCGCTTTTGAGATACTGGAGCGATTTGTTCATTCACAGTTTTAGTTGAAGGATCAGAGGTAGTAGGCTCGCTTGTACTACTCTGTTGCACTTCGTTTTGCTCCCTCTCCGACTTTTTGTGTTTCGATTCATTCTGTTTTTGCGCTAATGCACCGTTGGTTGCCAATGTTAAAATCACAGCTAAAGGATCAAACACGATAATAATGGCAAAAATAAAATACTTCACCGCTTCGTCTTTATCGATGTTAAACATATCAGCCACATACAATATCGGACCTACATGTGACTTGGCTTCAAGTATGCGTTTGTTTAATTGAGTTAACACCTCAATCAAGCGGCTCTCTCGTTCTGCTAACACTTCCAGTTCAGGTCGACGTTCTCGCTGCAATTCAATTCTTTTGGTCACATAGGTATTCGGTACATTTCCTATTTCCGTATGTATACGCTCAATATCCTCACGAACGATGGTAAGTTCAATCTGTTTTTGCTCGACAAGCAACTCTATTTCGTTCAGTTGCTTGAGTGAATCTCCATAACCTTGTGATAGAAAACCAAATATTCCTAATGAAGTGATGGCCATAAGCACCAAGATCGCACTCACAAGATACCCTTTCATGGCTCTGCTAACGTCATCCCACGCGCGATAAACATAAGATGCAGCAACGAGTTTACCTAATTCAAGGCTTGCCCCCATAAATACCACTGGCCAATAGCTGGCAGAAAACATCGCGGCTAAACCTAAGATAGAAAAGTACGCCGCATTCCCTGCGATCAACAGCGCAGTAAAAGCCAAAATAGTTATAAAAATCATCATATTCTCCGTGTTTTACTGAGTACTACTCAAAAGAAGGGATAGTCATCGGCTGGCTAGATTGCGGCTGAATAGGTGTCAGCATCTCAATGACATAATCACAAGCAGCTTCAAAATCGAATTGTTCTAAACTCGTCCCAACCGAGTCATCTGCTATCGTCAACGCTACACAGCGCACACTCGCAACATTGAGTTTTTCGACTTCATTCCTAACGTGGGTGCGCAGCTGAAGCTGAGCTTGTTCACTTTGAAACTGACTTGGGAATAAGCAATACACTGTCGCAGCAGTATTGCACAGCCAATCTGTTAGTTGTTCACGGCTGGGAAACCCTTTGACTAACACCAAGTCATTATTCGTGTGCTCTATTCTATGGCGTTTAAATTCAGTGCTTTTCATTCATCACTCCTTTTATCATAGCCTGTGTAAAGGCGCCGAATAGGCAACCAACACTCTCACCACTGTACTTAACGTGCTAGTAATTAATATACTTGCTAGCATAACCAGTAAGCTGATACTGGCGTCTAATGCCTCAAAACTCATCGATAAACGGATAACCCTAGGTTTGGAGTATGCCAGTATCGCAGTCTAATCAATTACGGCAACAAAAAAGCCGCAGTCTACATTCGCTGCGGCTATTGTACAACAGATATTGAGAAAGTGTATCTCTCTGTCTAAATTGCTTGGTAACCCTTAGCTAGAGCCCTTGAATCAACTCCTTGGCTGATAAGCGTAGCCGCTGCGTTAATTTCGTCTAAACGCGATAATGCACGCGCATCCATGCCAAGAGACTGAATCATATGCCCAGCTACTGAGCCATCTGCAAATATTGAGCGCGTATCCATACCACGCGAAGTAATATAGGGAGCAGACTCCATGCTTGCTTGATTGAAATACTCAGTATGGTAACCAAATCGAGCCAGCAGTAAGTTACCCTTAGTAGTAAATCGCAAAGGCTGTAGAGCAATCGCCCTTCTTTCTACAGCAGCAACAGCAACTTTGTTTTGCTCAGGTAAACCGGTACTTGTTAAGAGCGCTTCAGAAGCTACCTGGGCGTGACTGATAAGCACTTTAGGCTGTATTCTATGCGTACCATGGAGAAGCGCAGCTTCCTGAACCTGAGATAGATTACACAGATACTCTGGTTTTATATGTGCGGTGTTATATAAAAGTGCATCCCTATTGGCAATGGAGTCAAAAAACACATATTCAGGTTTAATAGACGTAGTATTTAACAGTAACGGATCTAAATTAACCGTTGTGTGAATAAATATATAGCTAACTTTGGGCGACTGAAAGCTGCCAACTAAAACCGGCTCTTGAAGTTCACCAGTATAATTAGTTAGCACACTCCACCTGGCCGTATGCGCAGTTTTGACTACCAGATCTGAATAATTAGCATCGCCAAAAAACAATAGCTGTTCTTGTGGATAGCCAATAAACTCTGTAGTGTGCTGTTTTGCCTTCACCCAATGTTGTCGGTAGCGAGAAACTGGCTTCTCCTCACCGTTCCAACTGTCGCGTAACGTGATCCCTTTGTATCGTAAAGTAACGTGCATAATGTCTCCTAGCCGTCAGACGCAAATGGTAGGTAATGCCTACCATCACAATCACTCTCCCAAAGCCTCTATTTCAGCACCGCTTTTGAGTGTATCCACAGAGGAAAGGCGGTTAAGTGCCGCTTCCATTTGTGCTTTTGCATCTGACCAATCATGAAACATATTGGTGAAGTAAACATCGATAAATTTACTCACTAGAGGTAAATTCACATCACTTTTGCTCATATCCAATCGTGTTAACTGCAACGGAGCCTGTGAATCGTGTAAGCCAACCGCCATATCAAAATATTTATAAGTTAGCTGCGCTACATCCAGCGGTGCAGAGCCATCCCAGATTTCATTAGGCCAATCCGTAATGTCTGTCTTGCTACGCACTTCGTCTTGATCAACGATGATAAATGCCTGTGCTGCGGTACCACTGTTGCGAATATCAATTGCAAATTTAGAGGTGGGGTTAAAGCGCAGTGCCGGCATAATAGGCAAACGCCTCTCTTCTGTATCAAAGTTCGTAGCTGGATCTCCCTTATCAGCGGCCTTTCGATATGTATATGATACGCCGAATTCAGCTAAAGGCAGTTGAGGTCGGCCCGAAGACCATTGGGTATACCCCACACTCGATGCTAATACCTGCTTATCTGCATCTAACACCACCAATAACGCGGGTTTACCTTCAACAATCCGCATTCTTTTAAGATCTTCTGAAGTATCTTTGAACTGAGACTGGGTAGCATACTGTGGCTGCTCAGATGCAGCCAAGATATGTGGTAGGATAATAAGTGACATACAAAATACTCCTATTGCATCATGATGCGCAGTGAAAGTGGCGTAATAGTTTCAAATTCATAACCCCGTCTTGGCAGCTCTATTTGCAAATCGGCACCGCTACCAACCAGGCCAATTGTACCAACTATAATCGGTCTTCTTTCAGGTTGATAATCATAAAACATGTGTGAAACATAGCCTGTTACTTTTGTGCCATCAGGATTTGTGGCACTCTTTGGCGCATACACTTTGTAGCTTTGCATTGTTGGTAAAGAACTTGATTCGCTGATCATAAACCACGTGGGCAGATCACCAGATGTAAGTTTGTTCTCTCTACCGGCCTGTATAACACCATTGCGATTACCCGCATTCCAGGTATATTCCTTCTGCCCGTCAAAAGAAAAGTCCATCATCCACGATGTCGTTACTCCTTCCAAAGGTGGCAGCGTTTGCATACCTTCAATCGCTGACTCCAACCGCACTCCCTCCGGCAGTATCAAGCCGCTAGCTCGAACCGACTGACCAAATACAGCTCGAGAATGGTTGTCAGTATGGTCACAGGACAATTCAATAGACCCGAGGTGAGGAAAGTGAAGGTCAAGAGAGAAACCATATTTTTCAGTTGCATCCGCAGTAACGACATCACCTTCTTTCATCGCGAAGGTGCCGTAAAGTAATTCTGCTGGGGTAGGCACTCTACCTACAAAACCATGCAAGTAATAATTACGTGCACCTTTGTTTTCTGAAGACGTGTCAATGTATGCAGGGCTGCCCCAACGATGTACAATTTCTTTAACCGCCTCATCATTAATCAGTGTATTTAATGTAGACATATATTCTCCAAAAATTTAATTACTATGTGAGGCTAAAGGCCTGCGTCCAACATCTCTTGTGGGCTTTGCGTCGTGCTTACCGATTCAATACTATTTAATCGCGCTTCTAGCTCCGCTTTAGCATTGGACCAATCACGTAAAAAGTTAGTGAAATACACATTGATATGGGGCTCAATCAACTTTATGACTTGATCGTTTTGATCAACGTCTAAAGAGGAAAATCGCAACGTGGCATCCGACTGCTCAGTACCAACCGTTAACTCTAAGTATTTATAACCACTGGTTGTTACGTCAAACGGTTCATCACCACGCCACATCTCACTAGGCCAGGTTTCTATATCTATTCTGCTATATTGTTCATTTCTATCGGTAATCAAATAGGCATTCGCTATGGTGCCCGAATTTCTAAGTGCTACATCGAAATCCTGATATGGCGTAAACCTCAGCGCAGGGGTAAGCGGTTGCAAATTCACTGTTTGTGAAAAAGCAGTAACAGCATCAGCGTTGGATGTACGATATGTGAAGTTAACACCATGCTGACTAGGAGAAAGGTTTGAACGTTCCTTTGTTGACCAATAAGTCGTACCAACCGTAGATGCTAAAACGTTATTCTGCGCATCCACAACAATAAGTAGCGCAGGTTTATATTCAATCTTTCGTGTCAGATGAATATCTCTTGAAGATTCATGGATTGAAAGCTGAGCATAGCGAGTTCTGTTTTCAGCAGCTATCAATACAACCGGGTGAATAACCAATGACATAGTAGCTCCTAGTTACTTTTAATTTTCAACGATACTAAAGTTGCAGAGTAGATATTGTTTTCATATCCATCTGAAAGTTCAATTTCGGCACCACTACCCACAGAACCAAAACGGCCATACAAGACCCCTAACCTAGAAAAGTGGGTACTTTGCAACGAATTAATTGTCGCAATATGTTGATTATCACGATCCATCACTTTTTGCGTATCTCTAGCAGGGAAATCTAAGTTTTCAGAAATATAAAACCAGGTGGGCTTGAACCCATGTACAAGCCGCCCCTCATCATGAGCTGTCTTTAACGCAGCTTTATTGCCCCCATGCCAATGTTTTTTTGCGCTAGGACTAAACGTTACACTCATCATCATAGACGTATCATGGTGCTCTTTCACTGGCAATCGAATATAATGTGTATATCCTTTTACCAGTGATATTCCCTCGGGAAATACTCGCCCACTGACTTCAGCGTCAATAGTTGCCTGACCGGGAGAAGGTTCAGTATCAGCGTTACCACCTGCTCTATAATAATGCGCGTCAGCTGATAAATCGGTTCGAATACCAATCCAGCCTAGATAGGCATCAGCTAAATCGTGAGGGGTATTAGACACAAGATCTCCAGTTTTATTAATAAATGTTCCGTAGTACATTTCAGCAGGCGTTGGCACTCGCCCGGTAAACGCATGAATAAAGTACCGAGAGGCCAGTGAGCTACCATATTTGTGCATTCCCAAATAGTAAGTAGGACTCCCCCAACCATGTAATATCTCTTGTAGATCTTGCTTATTTAATAAGGTCTCTAACCTTGGTGCACCTTGATCACTCATCTGATCTCCTAATAACTGTGTCTCATCAATGCAAGCTATGTTCGGTGGACTGTTTCTAGCCATACATCATAAAATTTCAAGTCTAAGTAAACGTGCTGATGCACTAAAATATACACCAACCAGTATTGTACAATGTAAATTACACTCAACATACCACTAAACTACAACTTACTATTATACAATACCTAAAATATGTACATCGTTCACGCCGGTGGTGTACGTGTAAATAATATCGTAAGTGCCGTACCAATTCCTATGCCAATCAGGTGCGAGTACACCTGTAAACTGAAGGCGAATACTTTTAACATTGTGAATAGGCGTTGGTAGATAAAGGGTTTCCACACCGCTTACGCCTTCGATAACAAATGTGTGTGCACTAGACCAATTACCAGCTGCATCAGAGTATAAAAACTCAATTTGCTTGGGGCAACGATTGCGTCTTTGCGTTTCGCCTGAAATATGTAACCCAACCACGGTACGTTGTAACGTTTTAAAGTCAACTTGCAGGTAACTCGTGCCATTCACTTGGTCGGAAAGCCACAAACCACCACTTTGAAAAGCATGAAAAGGCAAAGTGTATGTCCAAAAACGTGCGCCACTATAGGGTGGACCCGCGTTACGAAACCCAGTGAAATCGCTCGAAACTAATCCGTTGGTACTGGGTAGAGACAGTTGCTGTGGCTTTTCACACACATCTTGATGCGGTTGGTGAATATAAAATGGCAATGGAACTTGATGCTGCTCAAGAAAAAGCCCCCGACCCATTGCAAAATCTTCAATGTGTTCAATTTCGAGATCAGCGCCCGAGCCTTTCTTTCCAACTGTTCCTACAAAAAATACGTATCCCCTCACACTTAAATTGGCATCAACAGATGCGACACCATCTAGTTGGGTCATCACGAATACAAATGATCGTAGTTCGCCAGTGTGCAGATACAAGGGAAAAACACCTCCTTCTGTTTCCTGTGGCCATCTAAATGACATAATACCTTCGTCATTGACCTCAAGCCGTGGCATATCTCGATAAGCAGCAGGTTTGTGCCCTGCACTCAACATCAAATTGATGTCATTTTTACTAAGGCCGTTATTAAGCCTCAAGTACGCTACAAGCTCTTCAACTGGTCGAGAATCTAAACAAAACAACGCACCTTGGCTCAGGTCATTATGCCAAAGTGTTTTATCAAACGTTGGTAAGTTTGCATTTAAGTCTGTCGCTAGCTTTTTTTTATTAACCCAATAATGTTGGGACACCACCAGATCTCCTTTACATATTCAACGAGCGCAAAACGCACCAGAGCCTCTGTATTCATGACCTTAACCCGCTACAACAATGGATTAGTAAACATGACAAAACCTTATACAACACCCAGAACACGAATATCACTGATACCGATTGTACGGGTGAAAATTCGTCCAGGCCCGTAACGGTTTTTATGTGAATCAGGATTCAATACATCATTAAACTTCAGGCGCACACCTTTCACATTTTTTACCGGCTCTGGTAAATATAGAGTTTCAATACCTCGTGTACCTTGAATGACAAATGTATGGGCACTGTGCCATACGCCCTGAGCATCAATACAAATAAACTCTATCTTTTTTGGACAACGGTTACGTCGCCCTATCTGTCCCGCAATATACACTCCAGAAATAGAGCGCTGAATGGTTTCAAAGTTAACTTGCAAATGACCATTTAAAGCACTTGAAAGCCACAAACTTCTTTGAAACGCAGAATAAGGTGGTGTTGATACACCACGCTGCGCTCCACTATACAATGGCCCCGAATTATTTACACCTTGATAATCTCTGGTAGTCATACCATTAGTACCAGGTAAAGATAATGCCTGTGGATGAGTACTTTTATCGGCATGGGGCTGATGGATGAAAAATGGCATATCAATGCTATTATTCTCCATAAAAAGCGCGCCTCCTACCTCATATTCAGAGATTTCCTCAAGCTCCAAATCGGCGCCAGAGTCTTTGCCACCGACTGTGCCTGCAAAAAATACGTAAGCCCTGGCACTTAAGTTGGGGTCAACCGAAGCATACGGGTCTACCCTTGTCAGCAGTAAAATAAATGACTGAACGGGCCCCGCTTCTAACTGTAGTGGATAAATCGCTTGGTTCGTTTCTTGTGGCCAAATAAATGATATTTTACCGTCGTCACTGACGACCAATTCAGGCATCTGCCTGTACGATACAGGCTTATACCCAGATACTAACATAGCATTGATTTGAGCCGCATTAAGACCATTTTCTAACCTCAACTCATCCGCTAGTGCTTCAACAGGCCTAGCATCGAGACAAAAGAGCGCCCCCTGATCTGAGGTACCTCCCCAAGCCGTACCTGTAAAAGTAGGTAAGTATGAAGCTAAATCAGCTCCTAGTTTGCGCTTATTTATCCAATAATGTGTGGATACCATAATCTCTCCATTCTTGGTATAACACGGAAATAGGCAACCAAGTTCGTGCTAAACACAACCTAGTACAACCATTTGCTCTATCGCGATGTGATAGTAGTAGTTGTAACGACCTGACCAACGGTTATAGACTCTGTCTTTAGCAAGTGATTCGATCAGTTCAAATCGCATGCTGACCACGCCTTTTAGGGGGTCTGGGAATGTAAGGGTAACAATGCCATTTGAACCTGTATTATCAAATGTGGGACCTGTTCGCTCAACGCCATCGGCCAATGTATAAAAGACCTTGATTATCCTAGGTAAGCGATAACGCCAATTAAGCTGACCTTCAACAAACAAGCCTGTAATTTCTTTTTGTGGCTCTTTGAAATCAACTTTAACATAGCTGCCACCAGAGGCCGCCGTAGTCCCCCAAACACCTCCAACCTTAAATGGACGCCAATAATTGCTACTTGGATTTGTTGAGCAATTAGCCACACGAATACCATTTGTTCCAATTAAAGACAGCGGCTGTGGCGCATTCAGACGGTCAATATGCGCGTTATAAATATTAAATGGTGTAGTTACTTTATTATCTGGTACATACAAGGGTCGACCATTTTTATATTCATCGACCTTTTCAATTTCCAGCTCGGCACCACTTCCTTTCGTACCAACTGAACCCACGAAAAAAATATGTGTTCGAACGCTCAGCTGGCTATCTAACGTAGCCCTATCACTAGTATTACTCATTAAAAAAGCAAATGACTTAACCTCCCCTTCTTCCAATTGCGGAGGGTAGCAAAGGTAGCGCTGTGCATCAGGCCAAGAAAACGTAATGCCACCAGAACCATCGATAGCTATTTGTGCGCGATCACGCCAGCCCATTGGTTTCGATGGTTGCGTGAGCATATTATTAACCTGCGTTTTACTTAGCCCATTTTGATGGCGTAAATATGCTGCAAGCGCTTCAGGTTCTCTGCTATCGAGCAAAAACAACGCGCCTTCATTGTGGTCACTAGACCAGCTTGAGTCTTTAAATGTTGGCAGATATTCACTGAGACAGTTGACTAGCATTTGGCTGCTAATCCAGTAGTGGGCAGCGGTCATGAATATACTCCTTATAAGGGGACTCTTACAGGTAACATATTGACAGGATCTGGCGCCTGCCCTTGATCAGAACTCTCAGTTATCACCAGCAAGTCCTTGCTAGAAACAGTATCGCCGACACCAACTGAGCCTAAAAACTCGATGCCACCGGTTACATTTTCCACCTGCTCCCAGTCACCCTCAAGAACAGCAAACCATGTTGGTATTGGCAACGGTTCGCTCGCACTATAAAGCTTGCTAGCCACTTTGTGAGATAATGACGCTTCATCATTAGCTTGGCTGTATAAAAGGTTTGTAACTAATGCAGATTTGTTCCAATTAGGCGTTCCGTACTCTACCGAATCGGTGTAAGACAGAGATTTACCAGATAAAATTGGAATTAACTCATACGTCGCGATGAAATCACTGCTACGTGCTTTTAAAACCTGCAACATATCCTCTTCTGATAGTCCCATGTCAAAAGCTGGTAATGCCCCTGAAAAAAGCATCAATCTGCGTTTGGAGTGATTTAAAAACAACAAAGTTTTTAAAACCGTTGAGTAGTTTGTTATCACCGTATTCCCCTAAAAATAGTGCTACTGGCCTTTACCCTCAGCCCTAAATGTCATTCTATACATACCCGCCTAACTACTAGGTTTGTTTTGAGCCAAGAAGGCTTTTTTGGTAGCACCGCTACCGAAATCTGCTGTCGACAAAAGATTTAGATCTATGTAGATAAAGCAAAAATTCCGTTATTGAGCTGCGCTAAATGAGAAACTTTTAACGCGGCTATCGCCAGGTTTATACCAATTTTCTTAATTAAGTAGTCTATTTGGGGGCGAGAAAACCTTGTCGATAACCAGGCAAAATTTTGCTATTTAGTTGTTCTAAATAAGAAACTTTTAACGCTGTTAGCGTCAGATTTACTCCTTCAAATTGAGCAAGTATTAAGTCAAATTGGTATTACTCTTTAAAAATGCTTAACTGATATTACAGATCAGTATCAGCCAATTGCGCATCAATGCTTGATTGGTCAACACCCAGCTCAGCTATGGTAGACAACAACGCTTTAAGCTCTGTATTTGTTTGCGTCCAGTCACCCAACAAATTTCTAAAACAAATATGGAGCGCTTTGCCCGCAACATGTACTGTGTGGCTATCAGGGTCAAGTTCAAGCTCGGTGAGTCTTACGTCTGTATACGCACTTATCTCTCCAATGCTCAGTTCCAAGGTAGGTAAGTCGCTTAGCACTCGATTAAATTGCCCTTCGTTGAATAGAGCATCATGCCACCCCAGCGCCACCTTTTTACTAAAGTACTCTTTATTATCAACAACTAAATAGGATTTTGTCGCGACTCCTTTTGCTAGGATCCGCTCCGCGGACACCGCATTAGACGTAAACACAAGCGTAGGAAGGACGGGCTTAATGGGGGTATTGTACTGGCTCAGCACGGGCTGCTGAGCTTGTTCTGACATTTGTTCATAAAAATAAAACCCGCTTAAATCATGCTCATTTCCTTGTCTTTCTTGAGACATATTCCAATGGGTTTCACCTACAGTTGTAAGTAATACCGTATCATTCTCGTCTGTAATCACCAGTATGGCCGGCTTGTTTTCTAATTGTCGTGTCAATGCAATATTTGGATCACTTTGTTTAAACGCGCCCTGCGTCGCCTCATTCATCGACTCTGACTGGTAGACAAGCATGGGATTTAACATTATCGCCATCATTGTGCTCCTAAGTTGTGATTATACGTAAACCAGCCATCCGGATATGTGAATTAAACCCGGTCGCGCCTGAAATCAGTTCAAGATCTGAGTTAGTGCCCATCGCACCCACATTTCCGACAATTAGAGGTAACGCACTGGTTTGCATATCAACATGCAAAGATTCTATCACTGCAGTGTTATCCAATGAGTGTGGGTTTTGTACAACTCGTGTTTTCCAGCGAGGCCGGTTTTCGCTCTCCGAAATATAAAACCAAGTCGCCCCAGTGGTATTTAACCCTCCAGACAGCGCTTCTTGGCTAAGCCACCCGAGATTCCCATTTGACAGCACGAGCGTTTTAGTTGATTTAAAAGACCAATCTAACATCCAAGACTGCGTAGCCATTGATGCAACGGGAAGCGGTGACAAGGCAGTATAACTTGAAGCGATAGATACCTGCTCTGGCCATATACGACCTGTCGATTTGACACTTTTATTTATGACACTCTCACCAACAGCCGTCGCAACGTTAAAGCTACCTAAATAGCGCTGCTCCAGCGTAAGCGGCATATCGCGATGGCTATCTCCTACTCTGTCAATAAATGTGCCGTGTAAAACCTCACTTTGAGTAGGGATGCGGCCACAAAATAAATGTACAAAATACTGCCTTTGTGCTGTATTTGCTACATTCGCATTCGAAGGCGTTGCAAATGCTGGACACCCCCAACCGTGTAAGATCTGGCGCAACGTGTCATCAGGTAAAAGTGATGATACCTCATAGCTATCAGCCATATAGTCTCCTAGGCGTTATATCTGAATAACAGTTCACAACAAGTTATTTAATAGCGTCATGCTAGACCCTAGTTACTAACATAAGCACATCATACTTGTGCTACTTAATTCTACGATAAACAAATGTAATGCACTCAAATGAAAAGTTATTGTACAATAAAAACAAACACATGACAGCCTATTCATAAATAATCACAACGAGATGGGATGCAACGACCTAAATTAGCAGTATGATGTGTTAGCTTGGGATATAATTTAGTACGGCTTAATAATATTGTACAATAATAAAAAACTAACAATTAGAACAATAATTATGCGCGCAATCGATACATCGCTCATAAATACAACAAGTCCTTAAAAAACGGCTTTTTCTTCTTGATTTTTAGTGCCTATTAAGAATAGCATACTGACCTTAATACAGAGACGCGATAGTTTGCTCATCGCATATTAAATATCTTACAGACAGGTCTTATCCATGATACGTGACAAGGTTCTTGTAGCCTCCGTTTACGCAGGCACAAGTGCGCGCGCAACTCGCTACTATCTATCGTCCAACAAGCAATTTGACGTAGACTGGCATATTGGTAAAGAGGAAGCGCTACGCTGGTTTGCTAGAGCACGCCTGTCTGACAATAAAGTTTCTGATCTCAAACCATGTGGGCAACCAACTTATGAGACTCGTAGAAAAAAGCGGATTTCACGGCAAGAGTATTTAGCTTGGGCGTATCAAGCGACACATAAAACAGAAACAACAGCATGTTATCTAACCCCCAACTTGTTTTTTGATTGGCGAAATACACAAAATATAAAAGGGCTGACAGCTCATTGGTTAGAAATTGATACCGCAGGTCATACTCCACTCACAGCCAATCAATCATGGGAAATATATCAGCAAATTGCAGACTGTTTAGGTGCATCGAATTTACCAGCACCAACTAACTGGGTGTTAACAGGCTCAGGTGGCGTTCATCTGTACTGGCGTTATGATCAGCCTGAGCTGGTACAGAACAAAACCCATCGTTTCACACTCTTAAAACGCTGGAAAGATATAGCCGCAAAGTTAGGCAAAAAGCTTGAAACCTGGCGTATTAAATTAGGCTACAACGACTGGAAAGTCGACCATGGGGCATCAAACGACCCTTCTAGATTAATGCGTATGCCGGGTAGCCAACATAACAAAACCGCGCGAGAAGTGCTCTATCTCACAGGAGGACCTGTGACAAGCTTACAAATGCTAGGAAAAAAGCTAGGGTTTAAAGCGCCAATTACAACGGACGCTGCCACCGCACCGCCCTCTAAAGCAATGAAAGCGCATCATATAAGAACTCCCAAGGTTTGTACTAGTATTGCGCGAGATCCCGCGGCTGACAAACTGGCTAAACTGGCAAAAGATTGGGAGGTGTACTTACACCGACACGGGCAAGTGGTTAAAGGTAAACGCGATTTAACGCTATTCCACTTGTACAATATTTATCGTCGGATAATGCCTCCACAAACTGCATGGGACAAGATTATTCAGATCAATGATAAGTATATCGGCTTTACTGGGCAGCAATTAAGCGCGTACCTATCAAGCTCAATAAAAACAGTATACCGATACACACTTAAACGGCTCAACGACATACTGACCGACGAATTAGAACTCCCCTTAAGTGTGCAGCTAAAGAGTCGAGAAAAGTTGAGTCCAGCAGAGCAACAACGTCGCCAATCTATCAGCGCTAAAAAAGTCAGTAAAGCGAGAGCAAGTACTACGTTAAATACCTTGGTGGAATTAGTGCTGAGGTTATGTAAAGCCGGTTACACCTTAACGTCTCTTACCCCCAACGTCCTGCTTAACCACTGCCAGATTTCCAGAGCTACAATTTATAGACACTGGAATAAAGTCATTAAGACTGTACAGCAAAGACGTCCGATACAACTAAAAGAATTACTCAAGGCTCAACACTATTCGTCTCATTCGCTCGGGTTCTTTATAAACCCCCCTAAATCGCGAAGCGGTAATAATGTTTTGAAAGAGCCTGCACAGCAATCCTCCATTAACTTATTAAGTGTTCATTGTGATATTCCGATACCTGATATTTGAATGTGTTTAGTTAGTTGGCCTTTGTATCACTCTCAAGCTAATTTATTCTTAAATTAATAAAGGTACCTTAGGATCCATAAGTAAGGTCATAAGTGAAATGCCTAAACGATTGCACCCTAGGCATTACCGTGGCAAGATACCGCCCTACTCTCAGGTCTGCTATACGTTGCGTTTTTACACAGAAAGCCTGAAGTTTAAACTTATAAATATCGAATAAACTGAGTCTTGGAGTTTTTATGGGTGATGATAATAAACAAGGATCTTCAGCGCTGGAAAAACGACATCGACGTCGCTCTCTTCGTTTAAACCAAGAAGAGAATCAAACAAGTGCGTTGAATACTGATGAGGTGCAAAGTCGACCTCGCCGCCGTCACTTATCCAGTGAACGTAGTGATATAAATAATCAAGAGCACACTAATAGACAAATCTCCAGGCGCAGGACAAAAGGTTCAATAATGCACGACGAGGTAACAACACAGTTACCAACTGAACAAGCATTTATGCCACAATATCTAGGTAGTGACAATCATATCAATATAGGTAAGGATGAATGGCGCTTACTGAAACGAAAACTAAAGCGACCCGCTCTTGTATCTTTACTCAATGAACTGGTTGAGAAAAATAATATAGATGTGCCCTACCGCATGACTAGCAAAGAGCAAGCTTGGGATGACTTTCAGGCGCTAAAAGCTCTCGATGCAGGCAGTTTACTTCATGTTAATTATAACCACGCGCGTATGAGCTACCAGCATCCTATTTCACTATTAACCATTGATGTTGATAACACCGGTAGCAGAGCGACAGATCCGTACTTTCAAGCAATCCGCTTTACATGCAAAGGAAGTCGTGTAGGCTCCGCTACAGATAGTTGGAATGACCAAGAGTCAAGACGTGCCGTATTCAATCACATTTTGGATCAAGATACGCCCTTCATTGACAGACATGTTATACGCAAGGCGCTAGGCACAAGACGTTATATTGCCGCACAGTACAGGCCAGCAGTAGCGAAAGCAATTTTTCACTACTTTAAACCTAAATCAGTGATCGATATGAGCTTGGGATGGGGAGATAGATTACTGGGATTTGAAGCCAGCCCTTACCCTAAACGCTTTGTTGGTATTGATCCTGATAATAGAGTTATTCAGGCTGGTAATCTAATGCATAAACAATTGAAGCAACGCAGTAAAAAAGTTGAATTATATAATGCACAAGCAGAATCGTTTAAGTACGAAATACTTGAAGAAAAAGCTGATTTACTGTATTTCTGCCCTCCTCCATTTCACGATGAGAGATATACTGATGAAGAGAGTCAAGCATATAAAAGGTACAAAACTGAAAATGCGTTTATTGATCACTTCTTAGTTAAAGCTGTTGTTAATGCTTGGCACATGCTCGAGGAAGGCGGTGTACTGGTCTTAGATATGGGTGATTTAAGAGGTTCCAAGCGTAGTGAGCCTATTCGTTTTGTTGATAGTGCGATAGATGCGATAGTTCATAAATGTCAATTTGCTCGATATATCGGAACCATTGGAGCAAGGATCAATGACCGAACAGTAGACGACCAGTTAGGTGCAAGAATTGACCCTATTTGGATCATCAGCAAAGGAACACCATCAATTACAGAGCAAGCGCTTTTTGGCCGATTCACATCAAAGTAGTCTATTTAATTCAGCGCGCCTGTCGCGCTGACACGGCTTATAACTCCCTCTCTTACTAATCTAAACTTTATCACATCTTACGCATCACATAATGTGACTCATCGCTTTGTAATAGTCATGTTGACTTTTACGAGCGAAATGCTCATTTTCCTCATATTACAACCCTAACTCTCTTCATCAAGCATATTCAGTCAGGCTCTTGGTATTATCAGGTTTTAATAGAGCGGCTCTCATCAATATGTAGCTTTGCCAGTTTTGCATTGCAATCTTATTGGCTGAAGCCACTACGGATTTGTTAAATGGCAATCGCTTACGTAAATTTTTTACCCACTTACTCTACCCTGTTAACTTAGGGGTTATCTTCCGCTGTATACTGTTTAGCGACTAAGCAGAGCTATGCAGATAAATAACAGCCGTTATAAAAGTTTTATCAATAACACGGTCAAAAGTGACGGCTAAGATTGTGCCTATTCCAACCATGGTTTTTTTAATCTTTGGCATACGCCCTTTGTATTGCTAAATGCACTTAGTTCTTAACCCAGTACTTAAACTTGTTTATTTAGCTCGGTCACTTAGTCATACAAACTCGTTAAGTGTAGGCATAGTAAAACAGCCAGATTATTATCTACATTTTCTAAGATATTAGTTCTTGTCGTTGCATTATCTATGTAGGTACTTTGGGGGGTAGAGGTGTTATCGGCCAAAAAGTTTTCTCGCGTTAAAATAAATAACTTGATTAAACGAGGTAGCATTACTTTGTTTTAACTGTTTCTAAAAATAAAGTGTACCATTGGTACAGCATTGTTTTTTAAAAAATGATATATCAAGAGGGAATTTATAAATTGGTTTTTAGTACCTTGATTCTGTGTCGCGATGTCAAAAAGCATAGCAATATTCTGACCCCATAAACAAAACCCGACGCATAAAACGTCGGGTGTCACTCACTATCTTACAAACTTATTTCAAGTTTTTAGGTATAAAACTCCGCGAAGACTATAAGGGATATGGATCTCAATGTCGAACTTTTTATCGTGTATTTTGATAAGTTATCCATGCTTATCTATTTATTTTCCCACTACTTATAGCAAGCCTGAATAGTGTGTACCAATGGTACGCTACTTATTTCTCTGTAAACATCTACACATGGGATGAAGCCGTTAAGTAGCCAATATTATTTCAATAGGTTTGACACTGACACTAAAATTGAGTGTACCAATGGTACGTTGCTGATTTCTTTGTATACTTCTACACACAGGGTGACGTCGTTCAAACGATAACTCTATTTAAATGGATTTGGCACTGACTCCAAAAATAAGTGTACCAATGGTACACCAATTTTTTATAGTTAATTGGTAAATCTATGTAGTTAGCCTTCTATGGTTGTTAGCCGCGTGCTCGAAAGAAACGAACTAAAGAAATGGAAATGTACCATTGGTACGTTTTCTTAATAAAGAGTTCAGCCTAAGTCTAGGTACGTTGATAGTACGTATGAGTAATATTTAGTTCCATACTCGACCGAGCCATAAAGTAGAACTTCAACGATACACAGTTCATATAGACGAACAATA
This sequence comes from Pseudoalteromonas sp. McH1-7, assembly GCF_013366255.1. Taxonomy (NCBI): domain Bacteria; kingdom Pseudomonadati; phylum Pseudomonadota; class Gammaproteobacteria; order Alteromonadales; family Pseudoalteromonadaceae; genus Pseudoalteromonas; species Pseudoalteromonas sp. McH1-7. The sequence continues at coordinate 110,092 of NZ_JABWPQ010000019.1, forward strand.
AATTGACCTCATAGAACCACTTTTGCTTATCCACTGAGCCGGTATTAGCAACCGCCAAGCACATAGAAATTCCATAGAATGATGAGAGTAGGGTACATAGCAAAGATCTAAGCATTACGCCAAAGTAGGGTGGCTCTCTCAAAATACAAGCACTAATGATATAAGCACGTCTATTAAGCTTGTCTAAACCAGCTTCAATCAGGTTAACATAAACTAGATAAAAACCAACTAACACAGTTAAAATAGTGAGTACTATAACAAGCTCAACGTAAAGTCATTTCGAATTGATAGCCAGAGGAAGAGAAGGGTGCAAGTACATTGACGATAACTGAGCACGGCAATGGCATTGTTGACAAGATTTCTCACCTCAAAATAGCTCTCTTAATCAAACGAGTTTTATAACTTACCATTAAACTAGTAGCTCAGACTCAAAAAGTATTATCTCCTAAGCGTCACCAAACACATTGTTGGCAGTTGATACTTTAAGGGTAATCTTTATGATACTAAATTTTTTAAGTATGGGGTGAATGAGTAAATACTAATAATTGAGTCATAGTACCAAGTTCATTCATACCTTATGCTATTTCAACATTAAATAAACTATTGAGTGGCGAGTATGAGGATGTGGTGTAACGGATTTAAATTTCCATAATAGCCATCGATATTTGCTTTGACCCATTCATCCTTTGATATGTCGGGCCAATTAGCGGGCATATCTAGAAAGAATAATAGTTCCTCGAAAAAGAAACGCTGAGCTCTACCATTCCCTTCTCTAAATGGATGAATAATGTTTAATTCACAGTATACGTCCGCGAGTTGAGCCAAAATTTCTGCTTTAGCTGCATGTATATTCAATGCTTGAACTTGTTGGAACTGCTTTTTTATTTCAACGTCGATACGAGAACAAGTACAAAACCGGGTATCTCCCTTGGAAATATCAACTGTTCTGATTTCACCAGCCCAAGCGTACACGTCTTGAAATAAATACCAATGGAGGTGTTTTAGGTGATTTAAATTAAACTCGTCAAGAGAGTTTAGGGTAGATGAATATTCACTATATCTAAAAGCGGTAAATTCTAACTCGGCCTCTGATAACTCATCTGCATTCGTAATATTAAGCTTATTAATTAGTACATCAGATCCAGGATAGCAGTAGCTATCCTGTGCAACACCATATTTATCTCGCATACTTTGCTTTTAGATCAGCGATAGACTTGCTTAAGTCTTCCTTTTTAAAACTCAGTCCTTCGTATTTAGAACTAATTTCAAAGTTGCTCATTTTAGGTATGAACGTTCGCACATTTTCTGTTTTTTTTACCGATGTAACAGCCATAAATTCCCCCTTCTAAAGCCGTATAAGTATAACGTAGCGACATAGTTATGCCAAGGTTTGCACCTATGCCCTTAAAGCGAGGTGATAGGTCACTTGGCACATGTTAAGACTAGCTGCATAACTTCATTTCTTGGCTTGCTATCATCTCAGCTAAAATAAATATGACGACACAATCGAAAGACTTTTTGCCATACACTCTTTCAGTGCGAAAGAAAGTTATCTGAATTAAACAAAAGAGCAGGGAAATAGTTAGTTTGTTTAGACTCTTTGCGATATCTGGAAAGAGTGAGATCCGTAGGTGAATAAAAATGGGTAGCAAAAGAGGTAATTTAACCACTACGACAAGCAACACCTTTTTAAAAGATAGCCCGTCGCTGAACTCAGTAAGCTCAGGTATTTAAAAACCCAAGCACATACTATTTACTTATAATCAATTAAGTTTATTGGTTCATTTTATAACGCGATGGTACATCAACATCTAATGATAAATCAGCAAGTACCCAAGAAATAAAGTCATTATCATCTTGGCTCACTTTATCACAGTCTTTAGCGTTTTTTCGAAGAAGTGTAGTTCCTTTGTGTAGATCAGCATTCGAATCTACTAAATTCATATTCTTACACTGCTCGCCCATAATCTCCCTCCTGTAAGTAATCTTCAATCAATGCAGTGTGCACCACTACTCTTAAGTCTCATTTCGTCATGGTAGAATGTAAAGTCGAACCACACTTTAAGACAAACTAACATGCACCGCATTTTAATTTTTACTATTTAGTGAGTCAAGAAAGGGTAGGTGAGTCCTTGATCAGAACGCAAAAGATGAGCTCATACAGAAATTGGTTATTGTACAATAACTATAATTCTTTATGCTCAATCACGGTTTCAGATTGAACTTTTCCAGTCGCTTGTACCATTTTGTTAAGTTTATTATTTTGTAACTGAGCAGCATTAAACTCCTCATGAGGATAAAAAGTGATCTCGTAATCAACAATTTCCCCGTCTTTACGAATAGCTGTTTTAGTGAATTTTTGCAGCACCTTAGAATCAACTAGCTTATTGCATGCAGAGTTAACATCCCGACCACAGTTATTTAGTTGAGCACGAGATATTACTTCACTGGCTGGTAGTTTTCCGTAATCATTCAATAGCTTTCGCACGCGTAAGGAGTATGTTTTTCCCGCAGCAGCATAGGTAAATCGCATCATCAGTCTCATGTGAATATAACGAGATAGTCCTTTTTGCATCTCTACTTGTGCAAATTGATAAGGACGATAACGCATCGCTTCAATTGCAGCATTGAGCAGTGGATGAAATGTTACATAGCATTTATCGTCCCTGTGGCCAGTGGCTTTGCCGGAGATATATTTTTGCGGAAAAACTGCAGAGCTAAACTCCTGAACATCTTGTCCATTACCTGACAAGCTTCTGATCTGCAAAGCACTTTTACTCATCACTTCAATGGCTTCTTTAATATCATCAGGATGAGCGCTCTTGCCTATTTTTTCGAGCTCTTTTTGTATTCTATGTACAGAGAAGTAACACCCATAAACCGGTCTATTATCATCTCTTTGGTATCGACCATTTGCTTGAAGTAAACCACCATCGGATGCTATACGCATGATCGCTGCTTCAACTTTTTCTTCCCTATCTCCAGGCCATATAAAAACTTCTTCTGTATCACCATCTTTACCTTTGCGCTCAATGGTTGCTGGTGACATTTGGATTTCGTAATCAATATTGTCATGGGTAGTTTCAAATTTTACGACAGCGGTGTCGACTTCTGAAAATCTTGCCCAATTCTTTTTTTTACGCAAAAAACGAGGGATACACGCTAAAAACTCAACTGCATTTGCATAGTCAATTTCAGTTCGTTGGTTAACCATACCGAAGAGGGCAGTTTTTTCAGACTCAGCTTTGATAAAATCATCTCGAGTGATCTCTTTACTTGACATTATCATGATCCTCATTTGATTAGTTTAGAACAGCGCATAGGGATATTGGACTGAGTTTGCCGCAAAAAAGTCATATTCGCAAGCGACGGGCATAACCTCTGATCTATCTGATTAATACAACATAAGTGGTTGATAATTAATGTATTATCTAGATATTAATTTTAACAAAAATTAGGATCTTTATAAAAATAATCAAAGGGATCAGTGGTTCAGGTTAAAAATAATCACTATGATCAGAGGTCCGTGAGATTTTGCATGACGTTGCGTTTCTCCTGTTCAATGATATCAAAGTGAATTTTTCATTAATAATCATACAGTTAAAATTTTAGTGGTGAACTTTTCGTTGTTCTTGAGCTATAGAATTTAGACTTTACCGCTGATTTTTATGATTGCTATGATTTCATTGATTACTCACCATTATCAGCTGACCTATGATTCCAATGATTATTTGATACTACAGCGATTTTTAAAGGTTTTCGTACCACTGATTTTATTGATTTTTATGATCATTAGAATCAACTCAACCACTGATTCTAATGATTGTACTCATTTTATTGATCACTCAAATCGTGTAACACCTATGATTTTTATGATTACACTGATTTGATTGATCGTTTAAATCCCCCATTTTGAGCAGTAAATGGATTTTACTGATCAGTAAAATCAACTTAGACCCTTGATTTGACTGATTAGTCTTTGTTAGCACTAATCATAACCTCTGATTTTGATGATTAAGGTGATTTACTTATCTACCACTTATTTTATTGATTTAAACTTTTAAGTTTATGTTTTAATTGATGATTTTCACATTTGAAAATAACTACTTTAGACTTTCCCTGTTCTTATTGATTAATTTTAGTTCGTCAGTACGTTTTTAGTAAGCAGTGAAGGGCGTTTTATTGACCGCAACTGTTAAACTTATTTTTTGTAAAAACAGCAAGTTTGGAACTTTGAATTTCTAGTGGTTAATATAGATTAAAGATCTTTATATTTACTTAGATCTATAGGTTAGATCTGGTTAGTTAAGGTTAGGTTGTTAGTAAGTTATTATATTATAAAAGGTTTTAAGGAATTTCGAATCATTAAGATCAGGGGTTTCGATCCTTTCAGATCAGTGGTTACCAATCATTAGAATCAGTGGCTGTGTTTTTTATCTGATTTTATTTCCACAAATTTTCCACAGAATTAGGTTCTTTATTCACAGATTTTTTTATAAATTTCATATTGATCAGTGGTCAATATCCACAGCAAGCTTAATTTTTCAGCTGTTTTACCACTGATTTTTTTGATAAATCAGTGGTGGGTAATCACATGGATCAGTGGTAAATGATCGCTTATCCACAAGCCTATATTGCTTACTTTTCTTCTTCGTTAACACTTCAAAATGATGGCTATGGCTGTTGATCTAGTATGCTTTGTAATTGACAATGCATATCATTAGGTACGTCGATATTGTTATAGTGTTTTACCTCCCACTCACCAAGCTGATCGATTTCGATGTTATGTCGATATGCTTGTAGCCTTGCACTCACAAGATCTTTGCCTTGTTGTCGATACACTGAGCAACCATAATCGTCTAGTGAAACGAAATGACGCTTGTTTGGCTGATTCATGATTGTGTCAATTTCGTGCATTATTAATAGGGTATGCTGCATGAATCCAAGCAATTGCTCGGCGCAGTAAGAAAAGACAGTTTCGGGATCTGGCTGAGAGATTGCACTGATCTGGCTGACAAACGCATCAAGTGCATTGAAATAGACTCGTTGCCACAGCAAATATTGTGCGCTGGTTTTTACTTCCCATTCACTCAGTAGCGTATTTTTGAGTTGCTCTGTGGCAATCTTTATCTGCTGCCTTACTGTGCCATCACATTGATCAACTTGGCTAAGTTCAGATTCTAAGTCGAGCAACCAACTAAACCATTTGTCATATAAAGACATTAATAACTCTTGGCTTTCAATATGAAAAGGAGGTTCGTAGCTGACCATTTCATTCAGTGAGAAAGTTTGGTTTGATTTAAATGTTTCAATCCACTTGGATGAATTCATTCTAAATGCAAGCTTTTTATGATGTGTACTTGGTGCTACATGCATTGTATTTTCCCTTGATAGAATGCAGCCCACTGATGTGGGCTGAGGTTAATTTAACGGTTTGTTGTAACGAGCGGCTGATGCGGCGACTAGGAGCGCTGAAATGTTTCTCAACTCAGTTTGAATTGTCGCTAATTGGTGGCTACTGTTTTGGGTTTTGTCCACGATGTTATCAAGCCAGTCTCGTACTTCTTTTTGCGTTTCGTTATGTTGATTAACGGTGGCGGAGGAGAGCTGCTCTAAAGCGTCTGGGTGCGACTTGATAAATGATCTAACATCCTCATGAAATCTGAGTTGATCCGCATCAAGATCTTTCATTAATTCAACAATATGCTCAAGTCGCTTAGCGGTTTCTCTATGCGCTTTAGTCAGTTCGTTGAACGTACTGGTCTGCTCAACCCAAGCGGGGAGTGCTTGTTCAATTTGTTTAAATAACGGAGACATTTTGTAGCGATATAGAAAGAACAAACCGATGATAAGCGCTGATGATAAAAACACATCCGCCATCACTCGAATTGAACCATCTTGCTCTACAACAAGTGCCCAGTTAAAAAGAGCTTTGATTATACTCTCCATGATACTTCCTTCTTGAGTAGGCGTGCTAGCGCTCGCTAGCACAGTATTTAAGCTAACTCTTGTCTATCGAATACCAAAGTAAGAGATAGATCAGCCATGGTTGCATCCACATATGCAGGTGTGAGTAAGCTCACTCTATCACCGGGAACTAACTTGGTTCTGGTCAAGCTTGACATACTGGTCGTGCCGTTAGGATCGACCGTAAATGTGCCCTTTTCAACATCATTTATGAGTACTTTGATAGGGTAGGGGGCGGCCGGCGGAGTATCTGCAAAACCAATAAATCCGCCCCAGTTATTTCTAATATAGAGTTCACGAGGTACCACAAACGTCAATAGTTTGGTTGATAGATCAGGGGCGCCCTGCACGAAAAAGGTCACATCATACGTTTCCGAATTGAGCTCTTGTAGCTTACCCGCCTCATCTAACGGAAGAAACTTACTTTTCGCTATTTCCTCTACAACAAAAACGATTTCTCGGAAATCTTCTCCTGCTTGTGCACTGGCGCGAAAATACCTAAATTTTGCAATGCCTTGTGGTGCTATCAGTTCGACAGATCCCTCATCGGATGCTGGCTCTGATTCTGGCACCGTAACACTCCCCTCGAAGATGTCATGCCAAGTGTGATCGTCATTACTACCTTGGACTACATAGTTTACCGAGGTATTGGCCGTAGATTTGAAGCGCACACTTTTAAGGTAGGCTAAACCTGTGGCATCATAGCTGCCGTTAGGGGCATTGACTGAAGATATCGCACCAGCCTCAATATGATACATCTCTTCTTTTCGAACAGAGCCATTGAAGAGCACTGTCAAATTACGATAAATGGTTTCGAGTTGACGCAGATCGCCTTTATCACCCAGCAACAACAAGGCTTCTTGGTTTTCTGCCTGTGCGGCATAAGATGGATCTGAGGTATCCAGTTCTACGACGGCACCCTGTCGGGTAACAACATAACGCTTATTGGCTTTTAAATACTGGCGTCCACCGCCTTTTCTGACCACAAATAGGTCATCAATATTACTCATCTAGGTATTCTCCTTAAGCTATGAATTCAACCGCATTAAGCAGTTACAACCTCAATTTCATCATCGACCGATAAATCGATATTTAGCGTAATACTCTGCGTCCCGTTGATGGTGTACTCACTTTTACGCAAGAGTTTCCGATTCAAGTAGACGGTAAGGAATTTGGGTTTGAGCGTGAGTGGCTCACCATTAACCTTAAAAATGTATTCCTTAATAGATGCAGACATCACGTACTCAACATCTGAGTGCTGCATATTCATTTCCGAAGCAATGGTGACAATTGGTTGAAACCCCTCGGCCGTTTTCCGTTCAACAACAGTGGCATCACCCGCAGTGTTAAACCAAATGTCGTTAATGCCAGCATCTGTATTTGGTGGTGGCTCATCACCGCCGAAAACCAACGTTTTATGCATGGTTTCACCAGTAGCAGTTTTACCTGAACGTAAGTTTGCTACTTCCACATGGGTAAAGTCATCTGATGGGTGTGGCCCCACACCTGATAAGTCGGGTAAATCAGCAATGTCAGCCATTTTCACACTTTGCAGCGCACTATTGATTTTATCGATCAGTTCATCAGTCAAATCATGGGTTGAAAGGCCTTTTCCCGGTACATTATCAACTTTGCTTTGTACTGACTGAGTTTGTGCTACCGCTTGAGCGAAGTCAGAAATTGTCTGTGCCGTCTGTGTACCTGTATGATTTGCTCTATCTCGATCCGCTTCGTGGTAGTGTAGGTGAGTACTTTCACCTGTCGTGAGTTGCTGGTGTTGTTGCTCGGTGAGCAAGCGTAGGTCATCTGTGCGAACAATGGCACGCATATCGCCATCGACACCAAGTGTCCACGCATTGAGAGTTTCATCCCATAAAATGGCTGCATTGGCCGAGTTACCACGCGTAATTTTTAGGCCTGCGTCCAAGGTTGGTTCATCAGTGGTGCCAGCTAATAGTGTAATAAATTGCTCACCAGAGGTAACATTGGTCGAGCTAGTTTCGGTGCGTGTACCTGCTACGTCTAGGTTTTCTGACACAACCAAGTTTTTAACAGTTAACTTGCCTTCTGAGTTTAAGTTAAAGAACTTACTGATCACAGTGAGCAGCTGTTCAGCGCCACAATTAATATTAACGTTGTCATCACCATTGCCAATACTTGCATGCTCCGAGAAGCTCACTGGTGCATTGAAAGTGGTAGTGGCGTTGATTTCAGCGCTGTTTGCAGCGCCACTACCCAAAACGGTATTAGCACTGACATTGAGGTTTTCCAGCGCGCCGTGTACAATATCAATACGTGCGCCAGTAAAGGCCTGGCCATTGATTTCCAGAGGCGCACCGGTTTCATCTATTAACTTTAATTGACCAGTTGCTTCGTCGTAGCGTAATAGATACTGCGTCTTATTAGAGCCTGTCAGTATGATTTGTGCTGGGGCAACACCTGCGCTGGTTGTCCGCGCTTGAATATCTACTTGGTTAGCAAGTAACTTTCCTTGTTGTGTGTCTGGATCTTCACTTTGAGAGCGTGTGTCGACTGAATTTGCTGATATAGTCGCGGCGTGTACTTGGGCAAATGGGTGATCAGCTCGACCTAAAGTTTCTTGATCGGTATTAGGTAATAAGTCTTTGATGACCTTGGTGTGATCGAAATCGGCGGTAAACATGCCATTAAATGAATCGATGTGCTGCGCGTGATCGGTTAGCGTTGTCCCTACATCGGTTCCGTCAACCATCAACCCATTGCTATCCGCTGTTACTTTGCCCTGTGCAACAGAAATAATTTGGTTAACGGTTAGCATTTCGATAATGCCATCTTCAGTTGCCAGTCTAGGGATGGCCAAGTCGCTATGGATAAATACCACTACTTTACCTGACACCGCATGACTGAAATTTAATTTAAACTTGTTTTTATCTATAGGGGTTGGATTGGCATGTAATATATTGCCGTTGTCGTCATACACCATAAACACATACTCATCGGTGTTATAGTTATGCGACACTGTCCATTCGAAAGCGGGAGTTGATTGAAAATGGACATGGGAACTTTTTTTATTGGTTAATGGAAACCAAGTTTGCGTTACGCCGATCTTGGAATATATGTATAAGATCCCTTCAACGAGTGCAAATTGCCCAGGAAAAGGGTTCAGTGGAAAAGAATCAATTTGATCAAAACTAAGCGCTGAACGACCGAACATTCTCATATTCGTCATCACGCGCAATTCAGAAGTAGACATATCGTCTCCTATTTTTTAATTGGGTACTCTGGTTTGGCTGTATCGTAAGATGGACACGATTGCTCTGCGCCTGTTCGGAGGGGGTTTTCTGTTTCCCTATCTATGTCAATGCCACTAAAGCGGCACTTACCATCAAAATTTGTGGCAACTTGCTGCAACAAGCTCAATAACTCGTATTGCTCTTGAACAAAAACCACCATGTCTTCAGCAGACATCTCATCTGTACTGTCGATGAATTGTTTGCTTTTGGTGTGCTCAAGCTTGTGTGCTAGGTGTGTTGGTACATTGACGGGCACCTTGCCATTATTTGATTTGAGTAAGAAGCGTTCAATCTGTCTTTGTAGCTGATTTATCCAGCCTGCACTTTGTACCGTTTTGACATCTTTCACCGCCATTATTTGCGCCTCAACACCGTTTTATTGATTTGGATAGCATTCAGTAAAAGCACGCTCTGTTGTTGCTTTTGCTGTAACTTGCGGTAATCCAAATGTCCTTCGTCAAGGATCAAGCGTTCAATACGCTCATAAAATCGGCGTAAGAACGTAATGGCTTGCGTTAGCTCTTTGATTGGCACGCCTTGCTCACTGAGCATGGCAGCCTTTAGCTCCGATAGTGCATCGTGCAATACATACAAAGCATCTTCGCGCGTTTTTAGAGCAACAACATTGACACGGTAAAAACTAAACAAGGTTGACATATTTGCCTCCTTCTTCATATGTTGTACAACATAAATGAGCCGACAACTACGTCGGCCCATTTATGTGTGTTAATACAAGGTAGGCCGAAAAACTTAAGCTGTTGGGTCTGCAAGTTTACGAACTGCTTGGACAGAGACTTTTACTCTTGCCGCTTCAGTTAGGTAAATCATCACAACATTGTCTGATTCTTGCTTGACCATGGTAATGTCGTTATAGAAGCGGGCATCTTCGCCTTCACCGCGCTCCACCCATACCATCACGTCGACATATTCAGAGTTTAGATTGTGTTCGATTTTGTGCTGCATCAGTTTGTTCTGTGACAGCTCGAAGTAAACATTATCATTAACTTGGTTTACGACATTGGTGATATTAGAGCGTACGCCACCCAGTTCAGATGCCATTTCTACATCTAACTTGGTGATAGCGCCAAATAGCGACGTTGTATCCTTGATATAAGTGTAGCTATCAACACTTTGCATGCTACCGTCTGCTGATAGTCCTGCCCCTTGTTTGATAGCGTTGTCAGCGTTCTCACGGGCAATCTTTTCAGCGACTAACTCGCTAGAGACTGCCTTTAATGCGCTATCTAAGAGTAAGCTTGCATTGTGTACACTCGTCGCGGTGTTTAAGTAGTTGCTGTCGGTTGCTTGCTTATAGCTTCCATCCAGCTCTAGACCCGTGCCTACTTGTGTTTTATCAAGCTCTAACTGTAGCGCTTGTCTTGCATTGTTATGTGCTTCTGATTCGCTGGATAGACGTTCATCAACGGCTTTAATTGCATCATCTAACGCTTTATCAGCTGTTTTTAAGCTAGTGACCGCTGTTAAGTAATTCGTTTCTGAATCAGCAATATAGCGACCGTCTGCCTCAAGGCCTGCAGCAATTTGGGTGGCGTTGAGTTCATTGGCAATGGCATTCACACTGTCTTGGAATGTGGCTGAAACCTTCAGGCCTGCATTACTTTTTTCTAGTGTATCGCCATCTATCTTAATCTGTAGCTTAGCCGCTGACGCATCTGACTCGGTGCTGCCATCTTCAGTTGTAAATAAGCCATCGCCAAAGTCGATACCAATCTCATCAGTTGGAGATTCCTTAACACCAGCCCCAAAATTCAAAAATAGGGTATTGCCATCTTTTTGAATACCTGCACCTGCTGTTAGCTGGCCTGCGCCCGAGAATTGTACGAAAGTCAGCTCGGTGGTTTCTAGACTAATTGGGTTGGGAGTGCCAAGTACAAAACCAGCATTGGCATAGGTTGCACCTTCTTCAATGAAGGTGTGCATGCCATTAGTTACTTCGCCATCTGGCGTACCATCTGCGTCTATCGCGCGCTCAAATTCAGCTTTTGCTTCGGTCGTTTGGTCAGAAACCTCAGAGATAGTGACGACATAAATACCGTTATAAATCGCGCTTGGTGAGTCGGTACCATTTTGGCTTGCTGAGTTTTTGATAAGTACGCGGTCGCCACTGACGAGTGTTACACCATCAATTTGATAACTGTTATCGCCATTATCTTGAATATCACCACCGAGGTTGGCAATGGGGGCGGTTGTTGCGACCCGTACGGACTCTCGGACATCTAAGCCGGCACGCATACCATCGATGTATTTTAAATTAACTAGGTGATTGGGTTGCGTAGGTACGTGCGCGCTACTGATTGGGTTGGTACCCATATCGAGTGCGCCAGTCATTACACCGCCCGCAATATTTAGTTTTAAGTCATCGGCTTGCTCAGCGGCAACTTTATTGCTTTGTACCGTGTCTGTTAGCGACTTTATTGCATCATCTAACAACTCGTCAGCAGCGGCGAGAGAAGGCACTTTAGATGCGTTAGTAAAATCTTCTGATTTTAGATAATTTGCCCCAGTTGAAGGCGTATAATCGCCAGACTCACTTAACCCTGCTGCTGCTTGGGTTTTGTCTAACTCAGCTTGAATAGCCTCTGAGCTGACTTTACTGGCTGCTTTGTTGATGTCGATTTGATCAACCATCGCATCTAGGGCTGCCTTCAACGTGGTCGGTGCAATACTAAATTCACCTAAACCACCTGCTTTACCTTCGTAGCCAATTTTATTGGTACCAAGGCCTGCATTTTGCGCACCTAAATCAGCTAATGCTTGTTTGTCTGCATCAACAGCATCAATGATGGCGCCGATGATATTGTCTAGCGTGCTTGCTTGCGCTGAAAACTTCGCATTGATGCCTTGCTTGCCTTCGTAACCGACTTTAGAAGCACCTGAATTGCCTGCTTCTTGAGATGCAAGCGCTGCTAAAAAGTCAGTAAACTCTTGGGTTGTTTGAAAAGCTATCGTTGTCAGCGCACCGCCTTCGTCAGTGATCGATGCCTTAAATTGCTTTTCAGCAGAGTTATACCACACGCGGCCTTCAGAAGCGCCTTGCGGATCTGAAGCCAAGGATTCAATAACAAGGTTTTCAAATGTTGCGCTATTTGCTAGCGTGATACCGTGAAAAATAGGGTAGTTAGCCATACTTTGACTGTCCTCTTACGTCGAATTATGAATAAAACACAACGTCAATGAAGCCGGTTAGGGCTTCGGTGAGACTCACCACAAAACTCATGTCGTCAATGATTTCGTGATGTGCGAACATGCGCACACCTTGACTGTTAAAAATTTCAATCGAGAAATCTTTGGTATTTCTCTCATGTTGTACAATCCACTGCGTTGATTGCTGAGAAAATTCAAATCTCAGTCTTTTTGGCAGTGATACTCGAGTCAGTATTTGTGCCATGCGGTCTTCGACCAGCTGTGGCACGGTTTCAGTTAATTTTAACGTGACCAGGTTTGGTATAAAGGTCGACTTTAATGTTTCAACCTCTGTATCTACAACGGTACGAACGGTGCTGTCTACCAAGTCAGGAACTGCTTCTTGGAGCGCAGCTTGTACTTCATTCAATGCGTATTCAGGTACTATGCGCTCGATAAAGGGTGACACCGTTGTGTCGACATACTCTTGTACAATACCTTGCGCAAGCGCGGTTACATTGTCTTGAAAGTATGCGGCAATACTGCCTTCATCTTTTAGACCCTCATTGATCTTGAACTCAACTAAACTCGGTAGTTCTGAGGTTATCGCGCCAAACGCCTTATCAACCTCACCGCTCACAAATAGTGGAAGTTGATTAGATATCTCTAATTGTACAACAGTAGAGAGAATATCGGGTAGTTGTTTGTCTACTTCCTGCGCTATTTTTGGAACGACGGATCCGTTGATGTGTGTATCGATCTGTGCCGCAGTCTTTGATGCGATAATGGGCCACAATGTATCTTCATTTAGCTGAGCATCAATCATATCCGGAACAGTGATCGCGTCGACAGTCGCGGCTATTTCTTGGATCTGTTCTTGAGTCCAATGGTTACCCAAGTTAATACTATCGATGGCTTGGCTCAGCTCCGTGCGATACGTCTCAGTGATTGACTGGGCTAGGTTTGATAGCGCGTCTGCAACGGTCTGTTCGCCAAAAGTGCCGAGCTTTTCGTTAAGCTTGTCCTCTACAATGCCTGGAACTATAACATTGTCGACGGCTGCTGCAATCTCCTCTATTTGAGCTTGGTTCCATATTCCTTGACCAATATTCTCAATTGCTTGGGCTATTTCAGCCCGATAGGCCTCAGTTACGGTTGCTTGTAACGCGCTGAGATCATCGACAAGTGCTGCTTGGGCAAGTGGCGCAAGTTTTTCCTCAAGTTGTGTGTCGACAATGCCTGGCACGACTATGTGGTCTATTGCCGCTGCAATGTCTTCAATCTGTGCTTGAGTCCACTGATTGCCTTGGCCCATATTTTCGATGGCTTGCGCGATTTCAGCTCTGTAAGCGTCGGTGATGGAAGTTTGCAGGGCGTTCAGATTGTTTTCAACAGCAGCCTGAGCCAGTGGAGCAACTCTCGCGGGCAGCTGTGCATCAAGCATGTCTGGCACGGTGACACTGTCGACTGCTGCGGCAATTTCTTCAATTTGAGCCTGGCTCCATGCACCCTGAGCAATCTGCTCAATAGCTTCGTTTATCTCGGTGCGGTACGCCTGCGTGATAGACTGACTAATAGCAGATAATGTATCGGCAACCGTTTGTTCTCCCAGATCACCTAACCTTTCGGCAAGTATAGTCGCCACAATGTCTGGGACGGTGATGTTGTCAACAGCAGCGGCGATTTCCTCGATTTGAGCCTGGTTCCAGATCCCCTGTCCCATGCTCTCAATTGCCTGAGCGATATCAGCTTTGTAGGCTTCGGTGACGGCTGCCTGCAAGGCATTGAGGTCGTCGACAAGCGCTGCTTGAGCTAGAGGCGCTACTTTTAAAGCGAGCTGTGTGTCGACAATATCCGGTACCGTGACGGTGTCGACGTTGGCGGCAATGGACTCAATCTGTGCTTGAGTCCATTGGTTGCCTTGAGCAATGCTATCAATCGCTTGTGTGATTTCTGCTTGGTAAGCCGCGGTGACAGATGCCACTAATGCGCTCAAATCATCAGCAAGGGCGGCTTTGGCTAAGGGTGCAACTTTTGCGCTTAACTGTGTGTCAATGATCTGGGGAACGTTAATAGAATCGACATTGGCGGCAATGTTTTCTATCTGTGTCTGCGTCCAACTGTTGCCTAAGTCAATGCTCTCAATTGCCTGATTTATCTCAGTTCGGTAGCTGGTTGTGAGCGACTGAGCCATTGTCGAGAGTGCATCTGCAACGGTTTGTTCACCCAACGTACCGAGCTTGGCATTGAGGTGATTATCCACAATCTCTGGTACGGTGATAGTATCGACATTAGCGGCGATGTCTTCAATCTGCCCTTGCGTCCAATTGTTAATTTGATCAATGCCTTCAATGGCTTGATTTATCTCCGCGCGGTAGGTTTGGGTGATGGACTGCGCCATAGCAAAAAGCGCATCAGCAACAGTTTGATCCCCAAGTTCGCCAAGTTTTGCATTTAATTGATTATCAACAATGCTTGGCACGGTGATAGCATCAACTGCGGCGGCAATGCTTTCGATTTGTTCTTGGTTCCAGCTATTGCCTTGACTGATACTGTCAAGCGCCTGTGTAATGGCCGTATTGTATGCTTCGGTCACCGCGCTCTCCAGCGCGAGTAAATCATCGGCAAGGGCGACTTTGGCCAGAGGAGCGACCTTCAAACTCAGCTGAGCATCTACAATATCTGGTACCGTGACCGTGTCGACGTTGGCGGCAATGTCCTCAATCTGTGCCTGCGTCCACTGATTGCCTTGTTCTATGCTATCAATCGCTTGTGTGATTTCTGCTTGGTAAGCCGCAGTGACGGACGCCACCAATGCGTTCAAGTCATCAGCCAGCGCAGCTTTGGCCAAGGGGGCAACTTTTGCGCTTAACTGAGTGTCAATGAGCTGGGGAACGGTGATAGAATCGACGTTGGCGGCAATGTCCTCAATCTGTGCCTGCGTCCACTGGTTGCCTTGTTCTATGCTATCAATCGCTTGTATGATTTCTGCTTGGTAAGCCGCAGTGACGGACGCCACCAATGCGTTCAAGTCATCAGCCAGCGCAGCTTTGGCCAAGGGGGCAACTTTTGCGCTTAACTGAGTGTCAATGAGCTGGGGAACGTTAACTGAGTCGACATTAGCGGCAATGTTTTCTATTTGAGCCTGTGTCCAGCTGTTGCCTAGGTCAATACTCTCAATTGCCTGACTTATCTCAGTTCGATAGCTGGTCGTGATCGATTGAGCCATTGCGAAGAGTGCATCTGCAACGGTTTGTTCTCCCAACGTACCAAGCTTGGCATTGAGGTGATTATCGACGATATCTGGTACGGTGATAGTATCGACATTAGCGGCAATGCTTTCTATCTGTGCTTGTGTCCAATTACTACCTTGGTTGATATTGTCAATTGCCTGGACAATTGCCGCGGTATACGCTTCGGTTACTGAGTTCTCCAGTTGATATAGATCGTCAGCAATGGCCGCTTTGGCCAAGGGAGCGACTTTTAGGTTCAGCTGAGTATCAACGATATCTGGTACGATAATATTGTCGACCGCTGCGGCAATCTCTTCGATCTGTCCTTGCGTCCAGCTACTACTTTGCCCTATGTCTTCAATGGCTTGGTTTATCTCGGCGCGATAGCTAGTCGTGATAGACTGGGTCATGGCCGAAAGTGCGTCTGCAACGGTATTGTCGCCAAGAGCGCCTAATTTTACGCTGAGTTGATTATCAACAATGTCAGAGGTGATAGCAGTACTTACTGCCGCAGCAATATTTTCTATTTGCGATTGAGTCCAACTATCGCTAGGCTCTATCCCCTGAAGAGCTTGTGTGATTTCGGCTCTATAGGCTTCGGTGACAGAAGCTTGCAATGCGTTAAGGCTGTCTTCAATTGCTGTGATAGCAAGGGGTGCCACTTTCAAATTAAGCTGTGCATCAACAATATCTGGGACAGTAACCATGTCAATGTTAGCGGCAATCTCTTCTATCTGTGCCTGTGTCCAATTGTTACTTTGGCTGATATTATCAACCGCTTGCGTAATTGCCGCGGTGTACGCTTCGGTTACAGCGGTCTCCAGTTGATATAGATCGCTCGCAAGAGCCGCTTTAGCTAAAGGTGCGACTTTTAAACTCAGCTGAGTGTCAACAATGTCAGGTACGATAATGTTGTCGACGGCTGCAGCAATTTCTTCGATCTGTCCTTGTGTCCAGCTATTGCTTTGCCCAATACTCTCAATGGCTTGGCTTATCTCGTTGCGGTAGTTAGTCGTGATAGACTGCGCCATGGCCGACAGCGCGTCAGCAACGGTATTGTCGCCGAGGGAGCCCAATTTGGTGCTCAATTGATTTGCAACAATATCCGGCACCGTGACGTTATCAACCGCCGCTGCGATTTCTTGAATTTGCGCTTCGCTCCAACCGCCACTTTGGTCAATGCCGGCGATGGCTTGGGCGATTTCTGTCTGGTAGGCGTCAGTGACACTGGCTTGCAAAGCATTGAGGTCATCGGCAAGGGCGGCTTTGGCCATTGGTGCAACTTTTAAGTTCAATTGCGTGTCGACGATTTCTGGCACCGTGACGTTATCAACCGCTGCTGCTATTTCTTGAATTTGCGCTTCGCTCCAACCGCCACTTTGGTCAATGCCCGCGATGGCTTGGGCGATTTCTGTCTGGTAGGCGTCAGTGACACTGGCTTGCAAAGCATTGAGGTCATCGGCAAGGGCGGCTTTGGCCATTGGTGCAACTTTTAAGTTCAATTGCGTGTCGACGATTTCTGGCACCGTGACGTTATCAACCGCTGCTGCTATTTCTTGAATTTGCGCTTCGCTCCAACCGCCACTTTGGTCAATGCCGGCGATGGCTTGGGCAATTTCTGTCTGGTAGGCGTCAGTGACACTGGCTTGCAAAGCATTGAGGTCATCGGCAAGGGCTGCTTTGGCCATTGGCGCGACTTTTAAAGTCAGTTGTGTGTCAACGATTTCTGGCACCGTGACGTTATCAACCGCCGCTGCTATTTCTTGAATTTGCGCTTCGCTCCAACCGCCACTTAGGTCAATGCCGGCAATGGCTTGGGCAATTTCTGTCTGATAGGCGTCAGTGACACTGGCTTGCAAAGCATTGAGGTCATCGGCAAGGGCAGCTTTGGCCATTGGCGCGACTTTTAAAGTCAGTTGTGTGTCGACGATTTCTGGCACCGTGACGTTATCAACCGCTGCTGCTATTTCTTGAATTTGTGCTTCGCTCCACCTGCCACTTTGGTCAATGCCGGCGATGGCTTGGGCAATTTCTGTCTGGTAGGCGTCAGTGACACTGGCTTGCAAAGCATTGAGGTCATCGGCAAGGGCAGCTTTGGCCATTGGCGCGACTTTTAAAGTCAGTTGTGTGTCGACGATTTCTGGCACCGTGACGTTATCAACCGCTGCTGCTATTTCTTGAATTTGTGCTTCGCTCCACCTGCCACTTTGGTCAATGCCGGCGATGGCTTG